>DASQIP010000120.1:0-6394 GCA_035631515.1 Steroidobacteraceae bacterium | reverse complement strand
CCGCTAGACGACCTCGACCGTCACGTTGGTCGGGTTGGTCACGATGTCGTAGACCGCCGAGCGCTTCTGCGACTGCGCGACCAGGGCCTCGATTTCCTTCCGGGTCGCGTCGGCGTCGATGTGGAAAGTGACCTTGATGTCCTCGTAGCCGTTGCGCACGTTACTGTCGACGCCGAGGATGCCGTAGATATTCATCTTCCCCTCGAGCTTCGCCTCCACCGAGCGCAGCTGTATGCCGCGGTTCTGCGCCACCGCCGCCACGCCCGCCGTCAGGCAGCTCGCGAGCCCCACCAGCACCAGCTCGACCGGCGTCGCACCGTGATCTTCGGAGGCAAAGATCTCCGGGTGATCGGTCTCGAAGGAGAATTCGGTCTTGTGCTTCTGCTCCTCGCCCAGCCCGCGGAATCCCCGCACCGTCGAACGGGCGTGGGTGCCGTTCTTCCACTTGCAGGATGCACGCCAGGTGAACTCGGCCGCGGCGGGCGCGTTCTTCAGCGCCTCGCGCGCATCGAGCAGCGCCTGAACGTTGACACCATTGTTGACCTTCTTGTTGACCTTCGCTTGCGCCATTTTTTGAGTCTCCTGGATACCGTGGGAACGTCTCCGGCCGCTTGCGGGCGTGCGGAGCGGCCGATCGAGGCTACGCTTCGCCTCGAATGCGTACAAGCGCCGATGGGCAGGAGCTTATGACCCGGCGGTTATAAGCCCGTGGGCTGCCGCAATTGGAGGCGGCGCGGCGGGGGCCTATCATCTGCTCAACCCATCGTGCCGGGGAGCCTGTGTCCGTGGAAGCGTCACGCCAGTTCGGCTTTGAGACTCGTCAGGTCCACGCAGGTCAGCGGCCGGACCCGAACACCGGCGCGCGGGCGGTGCCGATTTTCCAGACCACGAGCTACGTCTTCGAGGATCCGGCTTCCGCGGCCGCATACTTCAACCTCCAGGAGTACGGCAACACCTACAGCCGGATCATGAATCCGACGGTGGCGGTGCTCGAGGAGCGCATCGCGAGCCTCGAGGGCGGCTGCGGCGCCGTGGCATTCGCCAGCGGGCTGGCCGCCCAGGCGGCGGCGCTCTTCACGCTGCTCTCGCCGGGCGACCATGTGGTGTCCTCGGCGGCGCTCTACGGCGGCACGGTCAACCAGTTCAAGCATCTGCTGCGCAAGCTGAACGTGGAGCTGACCTGGGTCGACCCGGACGACCTCGGCGCCTGGAAGGCGGCGGTGCGCTCCACCACCAAGGCCTTCTTCGGCGAGACCATCGGCAACCCCGGCGGCAACGTGCTCGACATCGCCGGCGTGGCCGCCATCGCGCACCAGCACGGACTGCCGCTGCTCGTCGACAACACCTTCGCGACCCCGTATCTGTGCCGTCCCATCGAATGGGGCGCCGACATCGTGCTGCACTCGGCCACCAAGTACATCGGCGGCCACGGCACCAGCATCGGCGGCGTGGTGGTCGATTCGGGGCAGTTCAACTGGTCGAACGGCCGCTTCCCGGTCATCGCCGAGCCCTCCCCCGCCTACCACGGCCTGCAGTTCCATGAGACCTTCGGCACCTACGGCTATCTCATGAAGCTGCGCGCCGAGACGCTGCGCGATCTGGGCGGATGCCTCAGCCCCTTCAACGCATTCCTGTTCCTGCAGGGACTCGAGACGCTGTCGCTGCGCATGGCCCGGCACGTCGACAACGCCGCTGCCATCGCCCGCTACCTCGCCTCGCACGAGCTCGCGTCCAACCTGACCTACCCGGGCCTGCCGACCAGCCGTTACCGGCCTCTGGTCGAGAAGTACCTGCCGCGGGGTGCCGGCGCGGTCTTCTCGTTCGATATCCGTGGCGGCCGCGAGGCGGGCCAGGACTTCATCCGTGGCGTCACCCTGTGGTCGCACCTCGCCAATGTCGGCGACGCCAAGAGTCTCGTCATCCATCCGGCGAGCACCACGCACCGCCAGCTCGATGAGCGGGAGCTCAAGTCCGCCGGCGTCGGCCCCGGAACCGTCCGCCTGTCGGTCGGCATCGAGGACGTCGACGATCTGATCTGGGATCTCGAGCAGGGCTTCGCGCGCGCACGCGCGCCGCGGGAGGACGCCCGATGACGGACTTCGACCTCGCCCGCTACCAGGATCCGCTGGCGATCCAGCGCATACTGCTCACCGCCCGGACCATCGCGATCGTCGGGCTGTCGGCCAACCCGCTGCGCGCCAGCTACTTCGTCGGCTTCTACCTGCAGCGCCACGGCTACCGGGTGATTCCGGTGAATCCACGCGAGTCGCAGATCCTCGGCGAACAGAGTTTCGCCAGCCTGCGCGAGCTGCCGCTACCCGTGGATATCGTGGATGTGTTCCGGGCACCGGCGGCGCTGCCGCAGATCGCAGTGGACGCCGTCGCGATCGGCGCCGGGTGCCTGTGGTGTCAGTTCGGAGTGATCAACGAGGAAGGCGTGCGCATCGCGGTGGACGGCGGCCTGACGGTGGTCGTGGATCGCTGCCTCAAGGTCGAGCACGCGCGCTACGCGGGACGCATGCACTGGCTCGGCTTCAACACGCAGCGAATCACCTCGGTTCGCAGCGGCCTGCAGTAGCGGAGCTTCAGACCGCAATCGCGTGTCCGTGGATGCGAGCGAGCCGCTGGCCGCCGTGGCTAGACGTTGAAGCGGAAGTGCATGACGTCGCCTTCCTGCACCAGGTAGTCCTTGCCCTCGAGACGGAGCTTGCCGGCGTCGCGGGCGCCCGCCTCGCCTTCGCCCGCCAGGTAGTCGGCGAAGGCGATGACCTCGGCGCGGATGAAGCCGCGCACGAAATCGGTGTGGATGACGCCCGCGGCCTGCGGCGCCGAGGCGCCGACGCGCACGGTCCAGGCACGCACCTCCTTGGGTCCCGCGGTGAAGAAGGTCTGCAGTCCGAGCAGCGCGTAGGCGGCGCGGATCACGCGATCCAGCCCCGGCTCCTTCAGGCCGAGCTCGGTGAGGAACTCGGCGCGCTCCGACTCGGCGAGCTGGGCGATCTCCGCCTCGATGGCCGCGCACACCGGCACCACGCGCGCCCCCTCGGCGGCCGCACGGCGCTCGACGGCCGCGAGCAGCGGGTTATCGCGGAAGCCGTTCTCGGCTACGTTGGCGACGTACATCACCGGTTTGGCGGTGAGCAGCTGCAGCTCCCTCAGGTCGCGGCGCTCCTCGTCACTCAGCGCGAGCGCGCGCACCGGCTTACCGCTGTCGAGCTGCACCCGCACGCGCTCGAGCAGCGCACGGCGGCGCAGCGCATCCTTGTCGCCGCTCTTGCCCGCCTTGATGGCGCGCTCGAGTCCCTTCTCGAGCGTCGCGAGGTCGGCGAGCGCGAGCTCGGTGTCGATCGTCTCCATGTCCGAGAGCGGATCGATCCTGCCGGCGACATGGATGACGTCGCCGCCGGCGAAACAGCGCACCACGTGGGCGATGGCATCGACCTCGCGGATATGGGACAGGAACTGGTTGCCGAGCCCTTCGCCCTGGGAGGCGCCGGCCACGAGCCCCGCGATGTCGACGAATTCGACCGTAGCCGGAACGACCTTCTCGGGGTGCGCGATCGCGGCGAGCGAATGCAAGCGCGGGTCGGGCACCGGCACCACGCCGACGTTGGGATCGATGGTGCAGAAGGGGTAGTTCTCGGCGGCGATCTGCGCTCGCGTCAGCGCATTGAAGAGCGTCGACTTGCCGACGTTCGGAAGACCGACGATGCCGCAGCGGATCGGCACGGCTTCAGGGCCGGTCCGCGGCGCCCGCGGGCGGCTCGCGGCCGTGCAGCAGGCCCATCGCGATCTGCGCGCCCTCTTTGAGCAGCACCGGCACGGCATCCGCCGCGGCCAGGATCGCCGCACGGATCAAGGGCGCGTCCTCGGCCGATGGCCGGCCGAGCACATAGTCGAGCACCTGCGAGCGCTCGCCCGGATGCCCGATCCCGATGCGCAGCCGCCAGAACGCGTCGCCCATCTGCGCGATCACGTCACGCAGGCCATTATGTCCGGCCGCCCCGCCGCCGTGCTTGAGCCGCACGACGCCCGCGGGAAAATCCAGCTCGTCGTAGGCGACCAGGATCGAGCCGAGCGGCACCTTGTAGAAGGAGGCGATGCTCTGCACCGCATCGCCGCTGTGATTCATGTAGTTCATGGGCTTCAGCAGCCACAGGTCCGCATCCCCGATCTGCGCGCGTGCCAGCTCGGCGCGGTGGCGCGGCTCGCTGCGGAACGTGGCGCCATGGCGCGCGGCGAGCTCGTCCGCGAACTGGAAGCCGGCGTTGTGCCGCGTGCGCGCGTATTCGGTGCCCGGGTTGCCGAGCCCGACGATCAACTTGAGCGCTTCACCTGTCATGGGTTCACCATCACCGCAAAAGCCGCCGGCCGCCGAAGAGCGGTGCTGCGCTCCCGCGGCGGCCGGCAGATTTGAGGTGCGTGAGTGCCGGGGCTACTTCTTGCCGCCCTCCTTCTTGCCGGCAGCTTCCTTCTTCTCCTCGCCCTTCTTGGCGTCGGCGGCTGCCGCCGGGGCGCCCGGCGCACCCGCGGCGGCCGGCGCCGCACCCGGAGCGCCCGGGGCTCCCGGGGCGCCTGCGGCGGGTGCCGCACCCTCGGCCGGTACCGCAGCGGCGGCCTCGGCGGCCACCGGCTCCGGCTCCTCGGCGCGCGGCGCGTGGATCGACACCACCGGCGCATTGCGCTGCGTCAGCTCCGGGATCGAAACTCCGGCGGGCAGCGGGATGTCGGCGAGGAACCGGGTGTCGTTGAGACTCATAGCCGACAGGTCGAGCTCGAGGAACTCCGGCAGGTCCTTCGGCAGGCAGCTCACCTCGACGTCGGCGCGCATGTGCGACACGACGCCGCCTTCGTTCTTCACGCCCGGCGCGATGGTCTCGCCCTTGAAGTGAATCGGCAGGCGGATGCGGATCTTCTCGGTCGCCACCACGCGCTGCAGATCGACGTGCACCACCAGATTCTTCGCCGGGTGCATCTGCACGTCCTTGATGATCGCCTCCTGCGCGCGCTCGCCGATCTTCAGCTGCACGATCGAGGAATAGAAGCGCTCGTCCGCGATCATGGTGAGCAGGTTCTGCTGATTGAGAGTGAGCGCCTGGGCGTCCTGGTGGGCGCCGTAGAGTACGGCGGGAACCTTGCCCGCGTGACGCAGGCGGCGGCTCGCACCCTTGCCTTGCGTCTCGCGGACCTCCGCGCCGACGGTGAATGAGATACGCATGATCTTAAGTCTCCATTAGTTGCTCAAACGATGCCGCCCCGCGACCAGGCCGGCACACCACTTCGACAGGCCCTGCGCCTTAATCCACATACAGGGAGCTCACCGACTGCTCGTCGAGGATGCGGCGGATGGTCTCCGCCAGCAGCTCCGCGACCGACAGCTGCCGGATGCGCTCGGCCTTCTTGGCCTCGGCGGACAGCGGGATCGTATCGGTCACGACCAGCTGGTCGAGCGCCGATTTCGAGATCTTCTCCACCGCCCCGCCCGAGAGCACCGGATGCGTGATGTAAGCCAGCACCCGCGCGGCCCCCTCGTCCTTCAACGCCTGCGCCGCCTGGCAGAGCGTGCCGGCGGTATCGACCATGTCGTCGATGAGCAGGCAGGTCTTGCCCTCGACCTCGCCGATGATGTTCATGACCTTCGACTCGTTCGGCCGCGGACGGCGCTTGTCGATGATGGCGAGATCGGCATCATCGAGGCGCTTGGCGAAGGCGCGCGCACGTGCCACGCCGCCTACGTCGGGCGACACGATGATCACGTTGCGATACGCCTGCTTCCAGGCATCGCCGAGCAGCACCGGCGAGGCATACACGTTGTCCACCGGGATGTCGAAGAATCCCTGGATCTGATCCGAGTGCAGGTCGACGGTGAGCAGCCGGTTGATCCCGGCGCTCGAGAGCATGTTCGCCACCAGCTTGGCGGTGATGGCCGCGCGCGTCGCGCGCGGCCGCCGGTCCTGGCGCGAGTAGCCGAAGTACGGCACCACCGCGGTGATGCGCGCCGCCGAGGCGCGCCGCGCCGCGTCCACCATCACCAGCAGCTCCATCAGGCTGTCGTTTGCCGGCGGACAGGTCGACTGCACGATGAACACGTCGCGCCCGCGTACGTTCTCCATCAGCTCGACGTTGATCTCGCCGTCGCTGAAGCGCCCCACGTAGGCGCGGCCGAGCGGAATCTGCAGACTCCGCGCGATGTCGTGCGCCAACGCGGGAATCGCGTTGCCGGCGAACAGCGCCAATGTGTCGCTGGTACTCATGCTCTATACGCGCTGCGCGCAGCTGATCCTCAAGGCCTTAGTCCGGCGCCAAAAACTGGCTGGGGTGGAAGGATTCGAACCTCCGAATGGCGGGATCAAAACCCGCTGCCTTACCACTTGGCGACACCCCAGCATGATCC
>DASQIP010000119.1:0-20402 GCA_035631515.1 Steroidobacteraceae bacterium | reverse complement strand
GTCGGCCGAGCGCAGGAAGCCGAAGCCGTCCTGCAGGATCTCGAGCACGCCGTCGCCGTAGATGTTCTCGCCGTTGCGGGCGTGCGCCTTGAGGATCGAGAAGATGATGTCCTGCTTGCGCGAGCGCGCCAGGCTCTCGAGCCCCATGGAATCGGCCATCTTCACCAGCTCGTGAATCGGCTTCGCCTTGAGCTCCGTCAGGTTCATGGAGCTGCGCGACTGAACCAGCTCAGCCGGGCTGATGATTTCCGAGTCGTCGGGCTCGAACGGCTCGGGGTCGTGCATCATCTCGTCCGGGCGGCCGCCGCCGTTGCCCAGACGGTTGCCGTCACGGTTGCCGTGGCGCGGTCCCTTGGGCCGGTTGCGGCCCTGATTGCCGAGGTAGCCTCTCATTGGCGCTCTTTACGTCTTTCGACCGAATCCAGATTGCTGTCCAGAAATGCGGCTAGTTGGGATTTGGACACGGCCCCGACCTTCTGGGCCTCGACCGTGCCGTTCTTGAAGAGAATCAGCGTGGGTATGCCGCGAATGCCGAACTTGGGCGGCGTCTGCGGGTTCTCGTCGATATTCAGCTTGGCGATCTTGATACGGTCCTGATACTCGCTCGCGATCTCATCGAGTATCGGGGCGATCATCTTGCAGGGTCCGCACCACTCGGCCCAGAAATCCAGCAGCACCGGCTTGTCGGATTTGAGGACGTCCTGCGTAAATGTGGCGTCGGTGGTATGCACGATGTTCGGGCTACTCACGCGGTTCAACCTCCGTTGATACAGAGTGTGGAAGACTTGACTGTGGAGACTTTGGAAAAATCGGGGCGGGTCGGCACAAGTGCAGAAAAGCGCTGCCAGTTGCACCCGTCAAACGGTTACACTAACTCGTCGGTTGAGTATCGGACCCTTAGGGGAGGGATTTTACCGGGCTGGCGGGCGCGGACCTGCTGAGGCCCGCTGACTGAGATACTTTGTAGCGCTTCCGGGCCGTTTTTTCAAGTCCCTCGCCGCATTTCGCATAAGACTCCGGCCATAACTGATGACTGATCCACACTCCGGTTCCGTGTCGTTCGCGTCCCTCGGCCTGCGCGAGGAAGTCATGCAGGGCGTGCGGCAGGCCGGTTTCAGCCAGTGCACGCCCATCCAGGCGCACACGCTGCCGATCGCACTCGCCGGGCGCGACGTCGCGGGGCAGGCGCAGACCGGCACCGGTAAGACTGCGGCGTTCCTCATCGCCCTGTATCAGGGGCTGCTCACGCGTCCCGCGCCGCCCGGCCGCCACCGGACCTCGGTCCGCGCGCTGATCGTGGCGCCGACACGCGAGCTCGCGGTGCAGATCCATCGCGACGCGCTCACGCTCGGCGCGCACACGGGACTGCGGCACTCGGTCGTGTTCGGCGGCATCGACTACGACAAGCAGCGCCAGGAGCTCAGCTCCGGCTGCGACGTGCTGATCGGCACGCCCGGGCGCCTCATCGACTACTTCAAGCAACACGTGTACGACCTGCGCCATGCGCAGGTGATGGTGCTCGACGAGGCGGACCGCATGTTCGACCTCGGGTTCATCGCCGACATCCGCTACATCCTGCGCCGGCTCCCGCCGCCGCTGCGGCGGCAGTCGATGCTGTTCTCCGCGACGCTCTCCTACCGCGTGCTCGAGCTCGCCTACGAGCACATGAACAACCCCGAGCTGGTGCGTATCGAGCCCGACAAGCGCACCGTGGATGCCGTGCGGCAGGTCATCTACTACCCGGCGATGGAGGAGAAGGTGCCGCTCCTCATCGGGCTGCTGCGCCAGAGTGAGGCGCACCGCACGCTGGTATTCGTCAACACCAAGCGCAGCGCCGAGCGGCTCGAGAGCGTGCTCAAGGCCAATGGCTTCCACGCCCAGGCGCTCTCCGGCGATGTGCCGCAGGCGAAGCGGCTGAAGTTCCTGCGCGCTTTCCATGACGGAGAGCTCGCCGTGCTCATTGCGACCGACGTCGCCTCGCGCGGTCTGCACATCCCGGACGTGAGCCACGTATTCAATTTCGATCTGCCGCAGGATCCGCCCGACTACGTCCACCGCATCGGTCGTACGGCGCGCGCCGGCGCCGAGGGCGATGCCATCAGTTTCGCGTGCGAGGAGTACGCGGTGGCGCTGCCGGACATCGAGGAATACCTCGGACACAAGATCCCCGCCGGCGCGATCGCGCCCGACCTGCTCGCGAAGGAGATCCTGCCCGGCGGCCCGCTATCCCGCTCTCACCGGCCGCCCGGCCCGCGGCGCGGCCGCCCGGGCGGCGGAGCGCGGGGCGGCGGGAGGGCTCACCACCCCGGACGCCACGCCCGGGGCCGCTAAGCTGCTGAAAATGCCGGGCGCAGGGGCCTGCCGCCGGCGGCCGCTGAGCCCGTAGCACTCGGCGCGCCGCTCGGCTAAGCTCGCTCTCTCGGGGACCGCCGCCAGCAGTTCCGAGGCCGTCCAGCCTGTTTCTCCTTTCCCGACAACTGGCGTCACGCATGGCGGAAATCGAAGACAACGTCGACCGCGAGCTGTTCCGCAACGTGGAAAAGCTCCGTCAGTTGCGCATCGAGCACCGCGACCTCGATGAGGTCATCTCGCGGCTGTCGCTCGACCTGCATATCAACGAGCTGCAGTTGAAGCGCCTGAAGAAGCGCAAGTTGATGCTCAAGGATCAGATCGCACGCCTGGAGAGTCAGCTGATCCCGGATCTGAACGCCTGATGAGTAATGCCGAAAGCGCCGCGCAGGGGCTCATCCTCCGGCTCACGTCTCCCCAATTCCTGGCCGAGGCCCTGGCGCTCGCGATCGCGCTCGCGATCGCGCTCCTGAGCGCGCACACCGTGGCGCGCGCCTCGCGGCGCGCGGCGACCCCGGCCGCGGCCCACGGGCGCTCGAGCGCACTGCTCGACGTCTTCGGGGTGCTCGCGCCGCTGCTGGCCGCTCTCGTGGTGCTGCTCGCCGCACACTCCGCGCTCGCAGCCGCAGCCTTCGGCACCGCGGCCGTCGACAGCGCGGCGCGCGTCGTCATGGCGCTCGTCGCGGTGCGCTTCGGCGTCTACCTGCTCGGTCGGCTGCTCGGCCCCGGCTCCTGGGTGCGCAGCCGCCAGCTCACGATCACGCTGGTCCTCTCGGTGATCGTGGCGGTGGCGCTGCTCGGGTGGCTGGACCTGATCGAGGCCGCCCTGAACCGCGTCAACCTCGTGCCGGGCCGCAGCCAGTTCAGCCTGTGGGCGCTGCTCAAGGGACTGGTGGTGGTGACGGCATTCGTCGTGGTCGCGAGCCTCGTGGCGCGCGCGGTCGAGCGCCATCTCATGCGGCTCGAGCAGCTCGCGGTGTCGACGCGCGTCGGCATCTCGAAGTTCAGCCATTTCCTGCTGGTCGGGCTCGGTATCCTGCTCGGGATCAACGCCGCGGGCGTCGACGTCACGACGCTCAACGTGCTCACCGGCGCCATCGGCCTCGGACTCGGCTTCGGCCTGCAATCGGTCGCCAGCAATTTCGTCAGCGGCTTCGTGCTGCTCATGGACAAGTCCATCAAGCCGGGCGACGTCATCAGCTTCACCGCCCATGCGGGCGACAACACCGGCACCAGCAACTTCGGCTGGGTACAGGAGCTGCGCGGCCGGTACGTGGTGGTGCGCGACCGCGACGGCGTCGACACGCTGGTGCCGAACCAGAACCTGATCACGAATCCGTTCATCAACTGGAGCTACTCCGATCAGCGCGTGCGCATCAAGCTGCCGGTCAACGTGAGCTACGACGACGATCCGGAGGTGGCACTGCAGCTGCTGCTCGAGGCGGCCGAGGGGCATCCGCGCATCCTGCGCGACCCGCCTCCGGTATCGCGGCTGATCAGCTTCGAGGACAGCGGCATGCGCCTCGAAGTCCGCTTCTGGATCGCCGACCCGGTGAACGGCGTCAACAATGTGCGCTCGGACGTCAACCGCGCGATCTGGCGGATCTTCCGCGCGCACGGGGTACACATCCCGGTGCCGCAGCGGGACACGCGTATCCTCGATGCGCGCTCGCAGCGCATGCCGCCGGCCGGCGCAGCGCCCGGCGCCCCCGGCCACGACCGGGCGGCGGACTGAGGGCGCACACCGCCCGAATGACGCCGCCGTGCCGCTGCCGGTCAACGCCCATCTTGCGATTCCGGACGGCGAGCTATCCTGGTCCTTCGTGCGTGCCTCCGGTCCCGGCGGCCAGAATGTCAACAAGGTGGCGACCGCGGTGCAGCTGCGCTTCGACCTCGAGGGCAGCGCGGCGCTCGGCCCCGGCGTCAAGACGCGCCTGCGCGCTCTCGCCGGACGGCGCGTCAACGCCGCCGGGGCGCTGCTCATCGTCGCGCGCAATCATCGCACCCAGGAACAGAACCGCCGCGAGGCCGGCGAGCGGCTCGCCGAGCTCATCCGCCGCTCGCTCGCGCCACCGAAAGTGCGCCGCCCGACGGCGCCGACCCGCGCCGCGCGCGAGCGCCGTCTCGAGGGCAAGACCCGGGTGAAGCGCGCCAAAGGGCTGCGCGGGCGTCCGCGCTGGGACGACTGACGTGAGCAATCTCCAGGAGGTACTGATGTATTCGTCGGCACTGATGGCCTTTCTCCACCACCTCGCCGCCTTCACCCTGGTGGCAACCCTGGCGGTGGAGGTCGCGATGTTCAGGCCGCCGCTCACCGCGCCGCAGGCGCGGCGCCTGCAGCGCACCGACCTCATCTTCGGGCTGTCGGCCGCCGCGGTCCTCATCATCGGTGCCCTGCGGGTCGCCTACTTCGAGAAGACGACCGTCTACTACCTGCGCGACGTCTTCTTCCTCGCCAAGCTCGCGGCATTCCTGATCGCCGCCCTGATCTCGATCTACCCGACGATCACCTTCCGGTCGTGGAATGCGGCGCTCAGGGCCGGTGCGGCCCCCGAAGTGAGCGCCGGGCGCGCCCGGCGCGTGCGGTTGTGCCTGATGCTCGAGCTCACCGCGATCGTGGTGATCCTGGCGTGCGCGGCGCTGATGGCGCGCGGCTTCGGCTACCTGCGCTGAGGTCCGTCAGGCGTCTCGAGGCCGATCAGCCGCTGGCGGCGCGCGCCGGCCGGATCAGCCACGCGGCGAGCGCGGGCAGCAGAATGATCGCGGCGAGCATGTTCACGAGGAACATGAAGGTCAGCATGATGCCGATGTCCGCCTGGAATTTCAGTGGCGAGAACACCCAGGTGGCGACGCCGATGGCGAGCGTGATGCCGGTGAAGATGATGCTCGCTCCCGTCACGCGCAGCGTGTGCACATAGGAGTCGCGCACCGTCAGTCCCTGGCGCAGGAACTCCTGCATGCGGCTGAAGAAATAGATGCCGTAGTCGACGCCGATGCCGGCGCCGAGCGCCACCATGGGCAGCGTCGAGACCTTGAGGCCGATGCCGACCAGCGCCATGACCGCGTACACCAGCACCGAGACCAGCGCGAGCGGCACCACCACCAGCACCGTGCCGGTGAGCGAGCGAAAGGTCAGCAGGCACATGAGGATCACCGCTCCGAACACGCCCGCGAGGATGAGCAGCTCCTTCGCCTCGACGGTCTCGTTGGTCGCCGCCATGACCCCGACGTTGCCGGCAGCCAGCCGTACCGCCGCCCCCTCGAGCGGGTTGGCCGCGCGCCACTCCTTCACCGCCTTGACGGCACGCGCGATGGTCTCGGCGCGGTGATCGGTGAGGAACATCATCACCGGAACGACGTCGCAGTTCTCGTTGAGGAGCCCGGTGCTGGTCTCGATGTAACGCGTCGACTGGGTGAGCTGGGTCTGCTCGCGGGGGATGCTGCGCCACTTGGGGCTCCCCTGGTTCCAGCCGGCGATCGCCACCTTGGCGATGAACGGCAGCGTGATGACCTCCTGCACGCCCGGCACGTTGCGCATGTGCCAGCCCAGGCGGTCGACGGCGCTCATCAGGTCGTGCCGCACGCACACCGGCTCCTGCGACTCCACGATGGCGGTGAGCACATCGACGCCGATGGAGAACTTGCTGGTGATCACGTCGTTGTCGCGGTTGTAGCGCGAGTCCGGCCGCAGCTCCGGCACCCCGGCCTGGGTGTCGCCGATCGGGGTCTCGCGCCCCTTCCACCAGCCCGCGACGGCGAGCACCGCGGCGATCGCGATGATGGCGAGCGCGGGGCCCCGGTCGGTGATCGCCGCCATGTGGCGCCAGAGCGCAGTCAGCTGCTGCTGGCGCCGCTCGACGCGGGCGCGAAAGGCGGGACCGAAGCGCAGGTAGGAAACCAGCACCGGCAGCAGCACCAGGTCGGTGAGGATCACGATGGCGACGCCGATGCTGGCGGTGATGGCCATCTCGCGGATCACCTGCACCGGGATCATGAGGATGGTCACGAACCCGACGAGATCCGCGAGCAGCGCGATGACCGCCGGCATCAGCAGCTGCCGGAACACCCGGCGGGCCGCCTCGAGGCTGTCGAGCCCGCCGAGCGCGGCGTCGGCGACCGCGCTGATCTTCTGCACGCCGTGGCTCACCCCGATCGCGAAGATGAGGAACGGCACCAGGAGTCCGATCGGATCGATCCCGTAGTGCAGCACCACCAGCGAGCCGAGCTGCCAGACGACCGCTATGGCCGAGCACAGCACCGGCACGAACGCGATGCGCCACGACTGGCAGTAGATGCGCACCGCGAGCAGCGTCAGGACGAGCGTGATGCCCGCGAACATGACGACCGAGGCCGCCCCCGCCGCGATGTCGCCCATCACCTTGGCGAAGCCGATCATGCGCACGTCGATCCCGTGGCGGGGAAACGCCGCCGTCCCGATGCCGCCGCTGGCGCGCGCCTCGACCTGGGCCGCGGACGCTCCCTGCGCCGCGGGCCGCTCGATCTTCTGCCGGACGTCGCGCTCGAGGGCGTTGGCGACCGCGATCGGATCGACCGGCCGGCCGCGCGCATCCTGATCGAGCACGATCGCGCTCACCAGCGCTCCGGAGAAATCGTTGGCGACCAGCCGCCCGATGATGCCGGCCTTCCTGATGTTGTCGCGCACGCGCGCAAAGTTCTCGGGCGTGGGCGTGAAACCCTGCGGCATCACGTCCCCCGCCTCGATGCCGTCCTCGACCACCTCGATGTAGCGCACGTTGGGCGTGAAGATCGATTGCACTCGCGTGCGGTCGATGCCGTCCGTGACGATCACCTCGTCGGTGGCCTTGCGCAGCGCGTCGAAGAATTCCGCCGTGAACATGTTGCCGTCGCGCGCGATGAGCGCCACCAGCACGCGGTTGGCGCCCTGGAACTCGGCCACCTTCGGGTCGAGATAGGTCCGCATGTACTCGTGGTGCACCGGCAGCGTCTTGAGAAACGAACAGTCGATGCGCAGGCCCCGCAGCGCGGTCGTAGCGAGAATGAGCGTACCGAGCGCGAACAGCGCGAGGATCAGGCCGCGCCGCTCGAAGATGAGGCGTTCGAGCCAGCCCCCCAGGCCGGGCAGCGGCGCATCCCCGCTCACGCTGGCGGCCATCAGTGCGCCTCCGGCGCAGCCGCGCTGACGGCGCCGAGTGCGACCCGCCGGACGCCGTCCTCACCCGCGACCACCAGCTCGTCCTTGCCGACGGCGAGCGCGGCGGCGAGTCCGCTGCGGTCGCTCTGCTGCTCGAGCGCGAAGGATCGGCCGCCGTCGCGGCTGACCAGCACCACGCCCGCGAGGCCCACGACCGCCAGCGCTCCGCCCGGCAGCCTTGCTGCGCCATCGAGCAACGCCACCGTACCGGTCTCGAGCCTGCGCCAGGTCGCGCCGGCGTCCTCCGAGCGGTAGAGATTGCCGCGCAGGCCGCTCACCAGCAGCGCATCGCCCGCGAGCGGCAGCACCTCGAAGAACGAGCCGGCGTAGGGCGAGACGAGCTCCTGCCAGTGAGCGCCGCCGTCGTCGCTGCGGTACAGGTGGCCGGCTTCGCCGCCGATGTAGAGCCGCGTCGCGGAGGCGCCCACGATGCGATTGAGGTGGTAACCGCCGCCCGACTCCTCGATGGCGGAGGAATAGCCCGTGGCGGGCGCGGGCGCGGCCGCTCGCGGCGCGGGGCTTGGCGCGAAATGCCGCTCGCTCCAGCTCCCGCCGCCGTCGGTACTGGTGAGATAGGTGCTGTAGGCGCCGATCGCGATCGCGTTTCCGCCCGCGCCGCACCACACGTCGAGCAGCGGCCGCTGCGCCGCGGGCGCATAGTGGACCAGCCTCCAGCTCGTTCCGGCATCCGCGGTCGCGACAATGGCCTCGTCGTGCCCGACCGCGAGTCCGTGCGCGGCGTCGAAGAAGCACACGCCGGTGAGCAGCGCCTGGACGGGCACGCTCGCGGCCTGCGTCCAGCTCAGCCCCCGGTCGTCGGAGAGGACGATGACGCCGCGGTCGCCGACCGCCACCAGCCGCTCGCCGGCGGTGGCGAGTGCGATCAGCAGGGTTTGGGCTGCGAGCCGCGCATGCTCGGCTCTGGGCGGTGGCGCGGGCGGCTGCGCCTCCGCGGTCCAGCCAGCCACGGCGAGCGTTGCCGCGAGCGCGGCTAAGGATCCTCGCGGCGCGCCCGAATTCACGGCGCGCTTAGCGGATGCCGCGGCGCTCCAGCACGCTCGGCTGATAGTCGGCGGGAGTGCGCTTGACGCCGAAGTCGTACGAATGCGGCTCCTCGCTCTGCAGGCCGAGCGCCAGATAACGCCCGTTCGACAGATCCATCACCAGCTCGAGCGACGTCCAGAGCGCCGGCAGGTTGAAGTAGTTCATCGCGTGCCCTTCCTGCACGCGGTAGAGCTGCCCGCGCACGTCGTAGCAGTCCACCGCGAGGATCTGCCAGGAATCCTCGTCGACGTACAGCGTTCGCCGGCTGTAGATATGGCTCTGGCCGGGCTTGAGCGTGGCATCCACGACCCACACGCGGTGCAGCTCATAGCGCGCGAAATTCTGATCGATGTGATTCTTCTGCAGCAGCTCGCTGTACCTGAGCTTTGCGTCCTGCAGCCGGTAGGCGTTGTACGGAACGTACATCTCCTTCTTGCCGATCAGCTTCCAGTTGTAGCGCTGCGGGCTGCCGTTGTAGACGTCGAACTGGTCGTCGGTGCGCAGGTTGTCGGCGTTGGTCCCCGGGTTGTCGAAGGCGACCTGCGGCGCGCGCAGCACGCGGCGCTGCCCCGGGTTGTAGATCCAGGCGCGGCGCACATCCTTCGCCTGGTTGAGCGTCTCCTGCACCAGCAGCACCTCGCCGGCGAGCCGCGCCGGCGCCGTGGTCTCCTGCGTGAAGTACACGAAGATGTTGTTCATGGCCGCTTCGGTCATTCCCGGCTCGTAGTACGGGAAGAAGAACTCCTCCCTGAACTTCACCATGGTGTAGGCGCCACTCGCGGTCATCGGCGCCTGCCCGATCTGCAGCGCCGCCGCCAGGCCGCGGTAGCGCGTCAGGTGGTTCCAGTACACCTCGAGTCCCGACTGCGGAATCGGGAACGGCGCGCCGCCCATCGCGCCGGTGAAGCCGTTGCCGTCGGGCACCAGCCTGGCCGTGGTCGCATTGCGCCGGGTCGCCTCGTACACGCTCTCGGGCGAGGCGCCGCTGCGATGCGTCGGGTACACGATCATCTTGTAGTCGGGATAGGTCTTGAACAGCGCCTTGTGCCCCTCGGTGAGCCTCGCGGCGTACTGGCCGAGGTTCGCCTCCGTGATGGTGAACAGCGGCTTGTCGCTCGCGTAGGGGTCGGGATAGTGATCGGGGGAGTGATAGCCGGGAAAGCCCGCGTCCGCCGCCGACTTCAGGCCGCCCGTCCAGGCGGGAATCGAGCCGTCGGCGTTGCCGGCCTTCTCGCCGCCGAGCGGCGTGAGATCCTGCCCGAGCCGCGCCGCTTCCTGCGGGCTTACCGCCCCCCACGCCGACTGCGCGAACAGCATCGCCGCGGCTAAACGCACCACGATTTTCATTGCAGCCCCCTCCATTGCGCACACATGCCCGTCAGGACTGCGCGGCTCTCAGAATGAAACTTTGACGCTGGCGGCGATGAAGTCGCGATCGCCCAACAGGTTGTACTGGCCGGCACCGCCATAATGGGTGTACGAGACGTCCAGCTCCCACCTCTGGCGCACGCTCGCGGTGATTCCGACCGTGCTCCCGAAGCGCCCCGAGCGGAAGGCACCGCCGGGACCGGGCGAAACCCCGTTCACGTCCTGGCTCCAGGTGAGGTGCGGCGTGAGGTTCCAGTCGCCCATCACATTGTCGTACTCGAGGTGGCCGGCGAGCACGTAGCCCCAGGCGAACTTGGTGGGAAAGGCGCTGCCCGGCTCCACGCACTGGAAGCCCGGGATCACGCACTGACCGTTCACCGCCGGGAACGCCGGGTAGCCGCCGAGGTTCGGATTGCCGCTCAGGTTGGTGCCCGGGCCATCGTAGCGAACGCCGAACCCCTCCGGGCCGCCGGTGTACTTGTCCTCGAGGCCCGGTACGTAGTCGGCCCCGGCCTCGAGGGTCAGCACGGCCTGGGAAGCCTTGATCACGTTGGCCCAGATCTGGGTGGCGGCGACATCGAAGTGCCAGGTGTTCTTCAGCTCGTAACCCCGCACGGTCTGTCCCAACCCGTAGAGGCCGAACTGGTTGCATCCGGTGATGGGAGTTGCGGAGCCCGGCACGCAGTGTCCGGGGCCGGTCACCGGCTCACCGAGGAGCTGGGCGATGCCCGTTTCGAAGGGCGTGAGCGAAGCGTAGATGAGCTCGGGGACCTGCAGCTGCAGAGGCACGTTGTGGCGGAACGCGACTTCGCCCTGCAGCGCCGTGCCGGTCGTCTGAATCTCGGTGTTGAAAGACAGCCCGAGCATCCTGATGTCCTGCGGGAACTGCTCGACCACGCCTTCCGTGCGCGCGTATTCGTTGGCGGCCAGGCTGCTCGCCTGGTTGGTGACATTGCCGCCGGCGAGCAGCGTGTTGGCGCCGATGGTGGCGTACTGCGCCGCCGTCGCGGCGCTCAGGTTCCCACCCTGCGACGCTGCGGCCCCCTGGCCGACCGCCGCGCCGGTTGCGATGGCCGCCGGCAGCGGCACTCCCGCCGCGACTGCCTGCGCGGCGGCGCCGGCAGCCTCTGCGGCGCCGAAGGCGTTACCGAAGCCCGCCTGAGTGCCGGTCTGCACCGAAACCACCGGCAGGCGGCTGGTGTAGTTGAGGAAGTAGAAGCCGAGCTGGGTACCCTGGCCGAAGTTCGGCAGGAAGAGCTTGAAATTGACGCCGAACTGGCCCGACTGCGAGGGCTTCTGATCGGCCACGCGGGGGATCGTCTGGAAATCGCCGATCAGCGGACCGCCGAGCGGGGTGAAGTTGACTCCCTGGTCGGAGATCGCGCCGAAGCCGAGCACCACCTTGCTGCCGCCGGCACCGGCCACGTCGTTGGTGCTGAAATAAGCCCCGGTGGGCTCGATGATGTCTTCGTGCCAGTCGAAGAGGTAGACGACCTGGGTGCTCAGGTTCTTGGTGAGCTGCAGGTTGAAGACCGCCGACTCGTCGGGCAGCAGCGCCTGCTTGAGCTCCGCGCCCGGCACCTGCAGCGCGGTGACGTCGAAGTAGTCGACCTGGTTCAGACCCCCGGGGATGTAGAGGCTCTCGCCCCAGTCGACCACCTGGCGCCCGAGGCGCAGCTCCGCCGGGCTCGAGCCGAGATTGAAGCGCGTGTAGCCGAACGCATCGAGCAACCGGGTATAGCTGCCGACGATGTCCTTGGCGTTGTGTGACAGCGGCGTGCGATCGGTGTTATTGCCCATGACGTAGAAGTCATAGAGGCCCGCGCCGCGCACGAACAGGCCGGCCGTATCCTTATATTTGAGGGACAGCTCCGTCACGCCGGTGAGAGCTGCGGTGAAGGTGCCCTTGCCGTAATTGAGGTCGCCGTCGTCGGCATTCGGGCCGTAGCCGCAGCCGCCGTCGGCGATGGCGATCAGTGCGCAGGACTTCCCGGACGTACGGAACCCCTGGCCGTAGCCGATAGTGGTATCCCAGGAGCCGGTCCAGTCGCCGGAGCCGAAATTGACCGCGCGCGCCTCGGGTGCCACACCCAGCGCGAGACAGACCGCCACCGGGGCGATCAGCAGCCCATGACGCCCCAATTGCACTTTCCTCATGACTCCCCCTGCTCCGTTGCGGCCCCTGAGGCTTCAGGTCCCCGTTCCGTCAGTGAACCCGCCGCCCCGCGTCGGCGCCGGAAGTTACGTGATTGCGTTGATCGGCACCCGCTACTCGCGTATGCACGCCGGGTTCTTGTTTGATCCGCAACACAAAACCTGCGCCCGGAGTCTACGACTCGGCAACGCGGGGCGGCAAGCAGCAGCCAAATCAGCGCCCTATGATGTGCGGCGGCGACCGGTCGGCGGCAACGGGCGGCAGTGGCGCAAATGGACACTTTCACGGGCAAGACGGTCCTGATTACGGGGGCATCGACCGGGATCGGGCGCGCACTCGCGCTCGAGCTCGCGCACCGGGGAGCGCAGCTCGCGCTGAACGCGCGCGATGCGCAGCGGCTGGGAGAGACCGTCGGCGCCTGCGCGGCGTCGGGAGCTCAGGCGCTCGCCGTGCCCGGGGACCTCACCCGTCCCGAGGACTGCCGCGCCATCGTGGCGCGCACCGTGGAGCGGTTCCGCAGGCTCGACGTGCTGGTGAACAACGCCGGCATGACCATGTGGGCTCGGCTCGACGCGCTCGCGGATCTCGCGCCGCTCGAGCGGCTGCTGGCGGTCAATTACCTCGGCGCCGCGCACACTACGGCAGCGGCACTGCCGTACCTGAAGAATTCGCGCGGCCTGATCGTGGCGGTCGCGAGCATCGCCGGCCTCACCGGCGTGCCAGAGCGCACCGGCTACGCCGCTGCCAAGCACGCCATGGTCGGCTTCTTCGAATCGCTGCGCATCGAGCTCCAGGGCAGCGGCGTCGACGTCACGATCGTGGCCCCGGACTTCGTCAAGAGCGAGCTGCACAAGGGGGCGCTCGGTGCGGACGGCCGGCCCCTGGGCGTAAGTCCCATGGACGAGCCGCACATCATGACGAGCGAGCAATGCGCGCGGCTCATCGTGCGTGCCATCGCCAGGCGGCAGCGGCTGCTCATCACTTCGCGGCGCGGGCGTCTCGGACGCTGGGCGCGCCTGGTGGCGCCGGCGCTGGTGGACCGCATGGCCGCGCGCGCCATCCGTCTGCGGCGCTGAGGCCGCGCCGCACGCGGTCACTCGAAGGCGATGGCCGGCAGGTCGAGGGCAATGAGGAAGTACTCGAACAGGTGTTGGATCACGCGAATCTGGTTGTGCAGCCGGTGATCGCCGTCGAGCAGGTGCAGCGCCGCGCGATAACCGTGCGCGAAGCGCACGCTGTGCTCGTAGGGCACGACTTCGTCGCGCCAGCCGTGCACCACGGCCGCCGGGCAGTCGAGCGAGCCGGCGCGCAGCTCCGGCAGCCCCTCGAGATAGAGCGCCGGCGCCAGCAGAAACACCCCGCGGGCGTGCAGGAGCGAGGCGGAAGCGACCGCCACGTAGCCGCCCATGCTCGAGCCGACCAGCACCAGATCGCCGGCCAGCTCCTTGCAGAAGTCGACGAGCTTCGCCACGCGTGCGCGCGGCATGTCGATCCCGCGGTAGTCGACCGAGTGCGCCTCGTAGCCCTCGCTGCGCGCGATCTCGGCGAGCGCACTGATCTTGCGGCCCCACGGGCCGCTCTCCTGCCCGTGAGAGAACACGACGTGACGGGTCACGAAGGCCTCCACGGCGCGACGGCGGGGACTGGGTGCCGGCTCGGCATGGGCGAATAATGCAGGCAATGGAAACGTTAAGCCAATCGGGCGAGGTGCACGCACCTCGAGCCGGCTGGCAGTTCTGGATCGACCGCGGCGGCACTTTCACCGACGTGGTGGGACTCGCGCCGGATGGTGCGCTGCACGTGCGCAAGGTGCTGTCGTCGGCCGCGGACGGCACCGCGTCCGGCGACCCCGGACTCGAAGCGGCGCGCGAGCTGCGCTCGGCGCTCGCCGCACGCGCGCCGGTGAACGAGGTCAAGGTCGGCACGACCGTCGCGACCAACGCGCTGCTGACGCGCAGCGGCGAGCCGGTCGTGCTGGTGACGACCGCGGGCTTCGCGGATGCGCTGCGTATCGGCTACCAGAATCGCCCCGACATCTTCGCGCGCAACATCGTACTGCCCGGGCTCCTGCACGCGGCCGTGATCGAAGCGCTCGAGCGGATCGATGCCGACGGCAAGGTGCTCGTGCCCCTCGATGAGGCGCGGCTGCACGAGGATCTCACGCGCGCGCGCCGCGCCGGGCGCCGCGCGGTGGCCATCGTGTTCCTGCACGGCTGGCGCCATCCGCAGCACGAGAGCCGCGCGGCGGCCGCCGCGCGCGCACTCGGCTTCGAGGAGGTGTCGGTCTCGCACGAGCTGTCGCCGCTCACGCGCTACGTGACCCGCGGCGACACCACGGTGCTCAATGCCTATCTGGCGCTGCCGCTGCGCGCCTACGTCGGGGGCCTGAGGGAGCAGCTGCGCAGGCTCGATGCGCGCGCGCGTCTCACGCTGATGCAGAGCAACGGCGGACTCGCGGACGCGGCCGCCTTTCACGCCGTGTCGAGCGTGCTGTCGGGCCCGGCCGGCGGGCTGATCGGCATGCGCTGGGTTGGCGAGCGGACCGGGATCCATCGGCTCATCGGCTTCGACATGGGCGGAACGTCGACCGACGTGTCGCTCATCGACGGCGAGCTGCCGCAACGCTTCGAGCACTCGATCGCGGGAGTGCGGCTCACGCAGGCGATGCTCGACGTGCACACGATCGCCGCGGGCGGCGGTTCGATCCTCGCCTTCAGCGACGGGCGCTTCGCGGTGGGACCGGCCTCGGCGGGTGCGGAACCGGGACCCGCCTGCTACCGCCGCGGCGGGCCGCTGACGCTCACCGACGTGCAGGTGCTGCTCGGTCATCTGCGTCCCGACACACTGCCCGCGGTGTTCGGGCGGGACGGTCGATCGCACATCGACCCGGACGCGGTCGCCGCGCAGTTTGCCGAGCTCGCCGCGCGCGTGCCCGCTCAGGCCGCGCACGGCTGCGCCGCCGAGGTGGTGGCGGAGTCGTTTCTCGAAGTCGCCGTAGAATCCATGGCCAACGCGATCCGCCACGTCGCGGCGCGCCAGGGACTCGATGCCGGCGACTTCACGCTGTTCTGCTTCGGCGGCGCGGCGGGACAGCACGCTTGCCGCGTGGCGCGTGCCGCCGGCATGCGCCGCGTCCTGGTCCATCCGCTCTCGAGCGTGCTGTCGGCGCTCGGCATCGGGGTAGCCGACCGCCTCGCGGTGCGGCGTGCGAGTCTGCGCCAGCCGCTCGCGGCGGCCGGCCTCGCCGCGGCGCGCGCGGCACTCGCACTGCTCGAGTCGCAGGCTCGCGCGGAGCTGCGCGCTTTCACGCCCGAGCCGGGGCGCGTGCGGGTGGCGCTGCTGCTCGAGGTGCGCGCCGGCGACAGCGAGGTGGCGCTGTCGGTACCGTTCGGCACCCTGGCGCAGGTGCACGAGCGCTTCCACGCCGAGCACCTGAAGCGTTTCGGCTTCGCCGCGCACAGCCTGGATGTGGTGATCGAGGCATTGCGCGCCGAGGCGCGCCTGGCATCCCTCGATGCGGCGCGGCTCGTCATGCCCTCTCCGCGCCCGGCCGCGGCCCTGCCGCGCGCCGCACGCGCCTGGTTCGGCGGCTGGCGCGAAGTGCCGCTGCTGCCGATGAGCGAGCTCGAGGATACGCTCGCAGGTCCTGCGCTCATCGTCGAGCCGCACAGCACCGTGGTGCTGGAGAGCGGCTGGAGCGCCCGGGTCCTTCCCGGCGGGGAGCTGCTGCTCGAGTCCGAGCCGTCGGCACCGGCGGCGGGCGCCGCCGCCGACCCCGCCCGGATCGAGATATCGAACAACCTCTTCATGCACATCGCCGAGCAGATGGGCGAGGTGCTCAGGTCGACGGCCCAGTCGGTCAACATCCGCGAGCGACTGGACTACTCCTGCGCACTCTTCGACTCGCGCGGCGGCCTGGTTGCCAACGCGCCCCACATGCCGGTGCATCTCGGCTCGATGGGCGCCAGCGTGCGCTCCGTCCTCGAGGCCCGGGGCGCGGGGCTGCAGCCGGGCGAATCCTGGCTCCTCAACAGCCCGTACCACGGCGGCACCCACCTGCCCGACATGACCGTCGTGACACCGGTATTCATCGGCGGCGGAGCAGGTGCGGATTTCTTCGTCGCCTCGCGCGCCCATCACGCCGATATCGGCGGGATGACCCCCGGCTCCATGCCCCCCTTCAGCCGCCACATAGAAGAGGAAGGAGCCCTGTTCGAGTGCTTCCAGCTGGTCGGCGGCTCGACCCTGAGGGAGCCCGAGCTGCGCGCCGCGCTCGCCCGCGGTCCCTGGCCGGCGCGCCAGCCGGCGCAGAATCTGGCGGATCTGCGCGCCCAGCTCGCCGCCAACGCGCGTGGCATGGCCGAGATCGGCCGCGCGGTCGCGCGCTACGGGCTCGCGAGCCTCCAGCAGCGCATGCGCGAGGTGCAGGACAACGCGGCGCTCTCGGTGCGCAACGCGATCCGCGAGCAGCGCAGCGGGGAATTCCGCTACGAGATGGATGGTGGACAGGCGATCGTGGTGCGCATCGACATCGATCGCAGCACGCGCCGCGCGCGCGTCGACTTCACCGGCACATCAAGGCAGGGCTTGCACAACTTCAACGCGCCGCGCGCGGTGTGCCTGGCCGCGGTGCTGTACGTGTTCCGCACGCTGATCGAGCGTCCCATCCCGCTCAACGAGGGCTGCCTCGAGCCGCTCGAGATCGTGATCCCGCCGGGCTCGATGCTCGATCCGCAGCCGCCGGCCGCCGTTGCGGCCGGTAACGTCGAGACTTCGCAATGCATAGTCGATGCGCTGTACGGCGCGCTCGGGATACTCGCCGCCTCCCAGGGCACGATGAACAACCTGACGTTCGGTGACGAGCGGCTGCAGTACTACGAAACCATCGCCGGCGGGGCGGGCGCCGGAGCCGACTTCGACGGCTGCGATGCGGTCCACACTCACATGACCAACTCGCGGCTCACCGACCCCGAGATCCTCGAGGCCAAGTTCCCGGTGCTGCTGCGCGAGTTTGCGATCCGGCGCGGCTCCGGTGGCGCCGGGCGCCACCGCGGCGGCGACGGCGTGGTGCGCCGGATCGAGTTTCGCGCCCCCTTCTCCGGGGCACTGCTCGCCAATCACCGCCGCATCGCGCCCTTCGGCGTCGCCGGCGGGCAGCCGGGTGCGCGGGGTGAGGCGCACATCCGCCGTGCGGCGGGTGCGGTGGAGACGCTCGGGGCAACCGCGCGCTTCGAGGTAGCTCCCGGGGACGAGCTCACCATTCTCACGCCGGGCGGCGGCGGCTTCGGAAAGGCGGGCTGAGGGCGCAGGGCGCCAAAGTCGCGCCTTTGGCGCCCGGCAACGAAGCTGCTGTCCGACAGAATCGCCGCAGGCGATTCTGTCCAATGAACCAGGCTAGCCGTGCATGCCCCCGCGCAGTATCGAGGTCTGAATCTCCCACTCCACCCGCTGCCGTGAGGTGGCCGAGCGGTTGACCGACACCGGGCGTACCCGGCTCTCGCCGGGGCGGTGCGTGACGAGCCACGTGTCGAACTCGCCGGCCCGGGTGGTGGCGAAGCCGAACAGCAGATTGAACTTGCCTTCGGCGACGCTTTGCTCGCTGTTGACCCGTTCGTCACAGAATACGAAGTGGCTGTCGAGCTTGCTGGCGCCGGCGAAGGCGCCCTGTGCGGCGAGCGCGTCGAGGAATTCGCCCGTCTGCGCGCGGGCGCGCGCCCAGGTTGCCGGCCCGTTGTGCTCGAGCAGCACCCAGCGCGTGCCCGCCTCGATGCTGGCGGCGACGAACAGCGCGAGACGCCGCGCCGACAGGTAGCGCCAGTCCGAGGCACCGCTCCCACCGGCGGCGAGCGTGCGTGGACCCAGGCCGCTGCGCGCTGCTGAGCGCACCGCGAGCAACGTGTTGACGCCCGCCTGGGTGAGGCGCACCCGGTCCGCGTCCGAGACGATGACCGCGGGACGCAATCCCGGCCGCAGTGCCGCCTCCTCGGGCTCGGCGGCCGTCCAGACCGGCCAGCTCTCGTCCAGGCGGGCAATCATCCCGGCCGCCGCGGCGCTCGAAACGAAGGTCTCGATGCGTCCGCGCAGGCGGTCGAACGCCTGGATGCGCGGGTAGTACATCACCGCGCAGTCGCTGCGGAACGGCCAGTTGCGCAGCGCCTGGAGCGCCGCCGGGGCGCTGCTCCACGAGGCGGGCGGATCGACCAGCAGCAGCGCACAGCGCTCGCGGCAGACGCGCGCCGCGACCAGCAGCGTCGACAGCCCCACGTCCTGATCACGGCGCAGCGGCGGAATGCACAGCAGGTTGAAACGGGCCGCGCCGATGAGCGCGAACAGTCCGGTGCCGCGCACGCGCGAGCCGATGACGTCGTAATCGGTAAGCGGCGCGCCATCATCGCCGTCGGGATTTGACAGCGTGTAGCCGACCGCGACCCCGCCGGGTGCGCCGGCCGAGCGATCGGGCCGGTGCTCGGACACCGGGCCGTGGACCCGCACCAGACTCGACTGCAGCAACACGTCGGTGACGAAGCCCGGAGCGTCCGTCCTGACCGATACCCGCCGGTAGATCTCCTGGTCCTCGACCAGCTCCGACCCGGCGGTGCGCACCCGCTGCACGACCAGGTTGAAACGGTCCGTGTCGACGGCCGAGAGTCCGTCGTAGTCGACCGAGGCACGCAGGTACTCGCGCGAGCCGGGATTGACGGCGATGAGCGTGAGCGCGCCGCCGGCGGCCGGCAGGGTCAGGGTCGGCGGGCGTGCGCCGTTCGCGACGCGCACGATGCGCGCCTCGCGGCCGCCGTTGTCGAAGAACTGCTCGACGGCGTAGGACAGCGTCGAGGGCTGCCACAGCCCGCCGAAGTGGCGCTGGAATTCGGAGAAGCTCTTCACCGTGAGCGGGCGCGAAACCGGACCCTTGAGCGCACGGCCGACGAAGGCGGCGATTCCGGTAGCCACACCATCGACGCCATGAGAGTCACGACTTTGTTGCGCGAGTTGCGCGCCGGACGCGGGGCTGTTGGCCACTCGACGCCTCTTGGTATTGTGCCCGCGGGACTCTAGCACAGCGGCTCACCGCCGTGAGTCACAATCGGGGCGCAGCGAGGCGACTTAACTCAGATGTGCACCGCCGCGAGAATCGGCGCTCTCCGCGGCGCGCTCGGCACGGCGCCGGACTTCCTCGGCACGGGCGCGCTCGAGCGCCTCACGCTGGGCGGCCATCTCCGCGAGCATCAGCTGAAGCCACTGCGACAGCGCCGGGGCAGGCGACTCTCGCCCGGACAGCCCGCGCGGCGGCGACTCGCCCGCCATCAGCTGCCGTCCTTGGGGGGCGGCGGCGGCTTGCCCGCGTTCGCGCCGGCGGAACCCGCGGCGCGAGAAGCCGGGGCGGCGGAACCGGGCGCGGCGGCCTCCGGCGTGTCGCTCCCGGGCTCGATCTCCGAGAACATTTGCTTGAAGGACGCCTCGTCCATCGGCAGATCGGAGGTGCCATCCCAGGTCGAGCCCGGCGGCAGCACGTTCTGCACCCGCGGTGCAGCAGCGAGCACCTGCTCGAGGCTCTCGTCCGCGGTCGAGACCGGCACCGGGATCCCTCGCGGGTCGTGAGTGAGTGCAGCGACCCGGTCCCAGTCGATCTGCTGGTGCTGGGTCTTGAGCTGCTGCTGCAGGGTGGCGGAGAGCGATTTGCCCAGGAGCTTCCGCTGCGCCTTGCTCCAGTCGCGCTCATCGTCCTGCAGCACATCCATGGGCTGCAGATAGAGCTTCCCGTTCCCCCAGCCAAACAGGAACGGCTGATTCACCACCCGCACCTCGGTTCCGACCGGGACGATGTTGAAGAACTGCTCGATGTCCTCCGGGTAGAGGCGGATGCAGCCATGGCTCGAGCGCAAACCGACGCCCGCGGGCTTGTTGGTGCCGTGGACCAGGTAGCTCGGCCACTGCAGGTAGAACGCGTACTTGCCGAGCGGGTTGTCCGGGCCGGGACCGATGACCGGATCGAGATCCTCGCCGTTCTCGTGGTGCTCCTTGAGCACCGATACCGGCACGCGCCACGTGGGATCCTTCTGCCGGCGCACGATCTTGGTAACCCCCTCCGGGGTGCGCCACCCCACCTTGCCGATGCCGATCGGATGCGGCAGCACCACGACGCGCTCGCCCTGCTTCACCGGCGGGAAGTAATAGATGCGCATCGCGGCTATGTTGATTACGACGCCGCTGAAGGGGGCATTCGGCAGGATGAACTGCGTCGGCACGACGATCTCGCGTCCGGCGCCCGGCAGCCACGGGTCCACCTTGGGATTGGCGCGCAGGATCTCCTCG
>DASQIP010000118.1:0-1657 GCA_035631515.1 Steroidobacteraceae bacterium | reverse complement strand
GCGTCCTGACTGCGTCTCCGCCGGAATCTTCAGCACCACGTCCCCGTCGAGCGTCGGCACTGCGATCGATCCCCCGAGCGCTGCGGTCGCAAAGCTCACCGGGACTTCGCACGAGAGATGCTCGCCGTCGCGCTGAAAGATAGGGTGCTCGCGCACGTGGACCTCGACGTAGAGATCGCCCGGCGGGCCGCCGTTGCGGCCGGCCTCGCCTTCGCCGGAGAGGCGCACCCGATCTTCGTTGTCGACGCCGGCCGGAACCTTCACCGAGAGCTTGCGCGTGCGGCGCACGCGCCCCTGGCCGAGGCAGGTGTCGCAGGGATTTCTGATGACGGTGCCGGAGCCGCGGCAGCGCGGACAGGTCTGCTGCAGCTGAAAGAACCCCTGGCTGATGCGCACCTGGCCCGCGCCGCCGCAGCTGTCGCAGGTGACGGGCTGGCTGCCCTTGGCGGCGCCCGAGCCGTGGCAGGTGTCGCACTCAGCGAGCTTCGCCACTTCGATCTCGGCGGTGGTGCCGAACACCGCTTCCCTCAGATCGAGCTCGAGCTCATAGCGCAGATCCGCGCCGCGGAATACCTGGGAGCGCCCGCCGCGGCGTGCGCTGCCGAAGATATCGCCGAAGACATCGCCGAAAATGTCGCTGAAGGCGTCCCCGGCGCCGAAGGGCCCGCGGCCGCCGCCGCGCGCCGCCGCCTCGATGCCGGCGTGGCCGTGCTGATCGTAGAGCGCGCGCTTGTGCGCGTCGGTCAGCACCTCGTAAGCCTCCTTGGCCTCCTTGAAGCGCTCCTCAGCGTCCCGGTCGCTCGGGTTGCGGTCGGGGTGATATTTCATCGCCAGGCGCCGGTACGCCTGCTTGACCTGCGCCTCGGTCGCGCTGCGCGGTACGTCGAGTACCTTGTAGTAATCGCGCTTGGACATCTATTTTGTTATCGAATCCCTCGCGAACTGCCAGCGCAGGCGGCAAAAGCGCCGCGGGCGACTTCTGTCCGATGAACTAGCTCGCCTTGCGTCCCTTGTCCTTGACCTCCTCGAACTCCGCATCGACGACGTCGTCCTTGCCCGCGCCGCCGCCGCCGCCCGCACCCGTGGCCCCGGCCCCGGCTTCGGGTCCGGCCGCCCCGCCCTGCTGCTCCGCATAGGCACGCTGGGCAATCGCGCTCGATGCCTGGGCGAGCGCTTCGGTCTTCTTCTCGATGACGTTGCGGTCATCGCCCTTGAGCGCGGTGCGCAGATCCGACACCGCCGACTCCACCTTGGCGCGCTCGGCCGCATCGGCCTTGTCGCCGAGCGTCTGGAGCGACTTCTCCACCGCGTGGATCAGGCCGTCCGCCTTGTTGCGCGTATCGACCAGCTCGCGGAAGCGCTTGTCCTCTTCGGCATGCGCCTCGGCGTCGCGCACCATGCGCTTGATCTCCTCCTCGTTGAGGCCGCTCGAGGCCTTGATGACGATCTTCTGCTCCTTGCCGGTCGCCTTGTCCCTGGCCGACACGTTGAGGATGCCGTTGGCGTCGATGTCGAAGGACACCTCGATCTGCGGCATGCCCCGCGGCGCCGGCGGAATCTCCGACAGGTCGAACTTGCCGAGCGACTTGTTGTCGGCCGCGCGGTCACGCTCGCCCTGCAGCACGTGAATGGTCACGGCGGTCTGGTTGTCGTCCGC
>DASQIP010000117.1:0-12756 GCA_035631515.1 Steroidobacteraceae bacterium | reverse complement strand
CAGCACGAGATGGACGACCTGCTCTCGCAGCGCGACAAGCTCAACGTCGACCTGCAGCGCATCCTCGACCAGAGTACCGAGGCCTGGGGCATCAAGGTGTCGACCGTCGAGATCAAGGACGTAGACCTCGACGAGACCATGATCCGCGCCATGGCCAAGCAGGCCGAGGCCGAACGCACCCGCCGCGCCAAGATCATCAACGCCGAGGGCGAGCAGCAGGCGGCGCAGCGGCTGGTCGACGCCGCGACGATGCTGGCGACGCAGCCGAGCGCGATGCAGCTTCGGTACCTGCAGACGCTCGCCGACATCGCGCACGAGCGCACGCAGCTGCTGGTTTTCCCGCTGCCGCTCGATCTCATCAAGCCGCTGCTCGGCGGTAAGTGATAACCACCCGCGCTCGATGAGCGCGCGGGGGCACGCGGCGCGCCGCGTGCTCTGCCATCGCCCAAGGAGTGACACCATGCTTTCCCGTATCGGTATCGGCATGAGCGCGGCACTCGCGGCGCTGCTCTGCCTGTACGCGCCCGGGGCCGGCGCCGACAGCGCGCCGCCGGCGCAGATCGCGCCCTGGGGCCTCGATCTCACCGCCCGCGATCCCGCCGTCAGACCCGGCGACGACTTCTACCGCTACGCCGACGGCCACTGGCTCGCGACCCAGCAGATCCCGCCTGATCAGAAAGCCTGGGGCTCCTTCGAGATCCTCGAGGAGCGTGCCCAGCACCAGGTGCGCGGCATCATCGAGGCGCTGCCGGCGGACGCGCCGCCGGGGAGCGTGGCGCAGAAGGTCGGCGACTACTACCGGGCCTTTCTCGACAGTGATGCGATCGAGCGCGCCGGCCTCAGCCCCGCACGAGCGGGGCTGGAAGCGATCGCGGCGGCCCGCACCGCCGAGGACGTGGCGCGCCTCATGGGCCGGCCCGATCTCGGGCTGCGGGCGCCACTGCGGGTGGTGATGACTCTCGATCAGAAGAACCCGGACCGCTACATCGTCGCCATCACGCAGAGCGGGCTCGGTATGCCGGACCGCGACTATTACCTCAAGGACGACGCCGTCTACACCGGCCTGCGCGAGAAATATCGCGCGCACATCGCGCGACTCCTCGCCCTCGCCGGGGACGAGAACGCGGCCGGGGAGGCGCAATCGGTCCTCGAGCTCGAGACCCGCATCGCGCAGCTCCACTGGCCGGTCGCCAAACGCCGCGAGCGCGACCTGACCTACAACCTGCGCAGCCACGCGGAGCTCGAGCAGCTCACCCCCGGCTTTCCCTGGGGCGCCTGGCTCGGCGCCGACGGACTGGACGGCCAGCAGCAGTTCGTCGTCCGCGAGCTCGACGCGGTACAGGGGCTCGAGCAGCTCATGCTGACGGTGCCCGTGGAGCGCTGGCGCTCCTATCTGCGCTACCACTACCTGGCACAGACCTCCGACGTGCTGCCCCGGGCCTTCGACGCGGAGACCTTCGACTTCTATGGACGCACGCTCAACGGCCAGCAGCAGCAGCAGGATCGCTGGAAGCGCGCGGTGGACTCGGTGGACCGCGCGCTCGGCGAGGCGGTCGGCGAGCTGTACGTGCAGCGCTATTTCCCGCCCGCCTCCAAGCAGAAAATGCTCGCGCTGGTGGAGAACCTGCGTGCCACCTATGCCGAGCGCATCGGCAAGCTGACGTGGATGACACCCGCTACCAGGAAGGTGGCGCTCGAGAAACTCGCCGCCTTCCATCCCAAGATCGGCTACCCGGACAAGTGGCGCGACTACTCGGCGCTCAGCATCGTCAGCGGGGATGCCTTCGGCAACGCCACACGCGCCTATGTGTTCGAGTGGCAGCGGCAGCTGAAGCGCATGAGCGGCCCAACGGATCGCGGCGAGTGGGGCATGACGCCGCAGACCATCAACGCCTACTACAACCCGACTTTCAACGAGGTGGTGTTCCCGGCGGCGATCCTGCAGGCGCCCTTCTTCGACCCGAACGCCGACGATGCGGTGAACTACGGCGGCATCGGCGGCGTCATCGGCCACGAGATGGGCCATGGCTTCGACGACCAGGGCTCGAAGTCGGACGCCCGCGGCGTGCTGCACACCTGGTGGCAGCCCGAGGACACGCAGGCCTTCAAGGCGCGCGTCGACAGGCTGGCGGCACAGTATGACGGCTACACGGTGCTGCCGGGGCTCAACATCAACGGCCGGCTGACGCTCGGGGAGAACATCGGCGACCTCGGCGGGCTGGCGGTGGCGTACGAGGCCTATCACCGCTCGCTGCACGGCAAGGCTGCGGCGCTCGACGGCTTGAGCGGCGATCAGCGCTACTTCCTCTCCTGGGCGCAGGTATGGCGCACCCTCACGCGCGATGAGCAGCTGCGGACGCAGGTGACGAGCAACCCGCACAGCCCGCCGCAGTTCCGCGTGAACGGGGTGGTGCGCAACGTCGACGCCTGGTACGAGGCCTTCGACGTGAAGCCCGGTGACCGGCTGTACCTGCCACCCGAGGAGCGCGTCCACATCTGGTGAAGTCCGTCCCCGACAGCTGCGGGTTGCCGGTCGCGGAGGCGCTGCCGGCGCTGCGCCAGGCGCTGGCGGCACGCGGCACCGCGGTGCTCGAGGCGCCGCCCGGCGCCGGCAAGAGCACGGTGGTGCCACTGGCGCTGCTCGATGAGCCCTGGGTACGTGGCAAGCGCCTCATCATGCTCGAGCCCCGGCGTCTCGCGGCGCGTGCCATCGCGCAGCGCCTGGCGCAATCGCTCGGCGAGGCGGTCGGGCAGACGGTCGGCTATCGCATGCGCCTCGACACGCGCGTCTCGGGCGCGACGCGCCTCGAGGTCGTCACCGAGGGCGTGCTCACCCGCATGCTGCAGGACGACCCGGCGCTCGAGGGGGTGGCCGGACTCCTGTTCGATGAGTTCCACGAGCGCAGCCTGCAGGCCGACCTGGGTCTGGCCCTGAGCCTCGATGCGCGCGCGCAGCTCGCGCCGGAGCTACGCCTGCTGGTGATGTCGGCGACCCTCGACGGGGCCGCGGTGGCGCGCCTGCTCGGGGAGGCGCCGCGCGTCAGCCTTCCGGGGCGCCTCTACCCGGTAGAGACGCGTTTCGCGGGGCGGGGTGCGCCCGCGCTCCCCGGCGCGCAGTCCGGCGGCGGCGACCCGCCCGAGAAGATCGTCGCGCGCCTCACGCTGCGGGCGCTGCGCGAGGAGACGGGCGACGTGCTGGTGTTCCTGCCCGGCGCGCGCGAGATCCGCCGTGTCGGGGAGCTGCTCGGCGCCGATGCCCTCGGCCCCGGGGTGCGCGTCGTGCCGCTGTACGGCGACCTCGCGGGCGAGCAGCAGGATGCGGCGCTGCTGCCCGCCGCCCCGGGCACCCGCAAGGTGGTGCTGGCAACCAACATCGCCGAGACCAGCCTCACGATTCCCGGCGTGCGGGTGGTGGTCGACTCGGGCCTCGCGCGCCGCGCGCTCTTCGATCCTGCCACCGGCATGAGCGCGCTCGTGACGCGGCGCATCTCGCGCGCCTCCGCCGAGCAGCGGCAGGGCCGCGCCGGGCGCCTCGGCCCCGGGGTGTGCTATCGCGCCTGGAGCGAGGGCGCCCACGCGAGTCTCGCGCCCTTCACGCCGCCGGAAATCGTCGAGGCGGATCTCGCGCCGCTCGCCCTCGAGCTGGCGAGCTGGGGCGCCCGCGATGCGGGCACGCTCGCCTGGCTCGATCGGCCGCCCGCGGCGATGCTGGCAGCGGCGGCGGCGCTGCTCGAGCGGCTCGGGGCGCTCGCGGCCGACGGACGCATCAGCGCACACGGGCGCCGCATGGCGCGCCTCGGTGTGCATCCGCGGCTCGCGCACCTGCTGTTGCGCGCGCGCGAGCTCGGGAGTACGACCCTCGGCGCGCAGCTCGCGGCGCTCCTCACGGAGCGCGACCTGGTGCGGGGAGCCGCGGCCGGAACCGACGCGGACATCCGCACCCGCGTCGCGCTGCTGCGCGGCGAGGAGGCGCGCGCGGGCGTGGACCGCTCCGCGCTCGAGCGGGTGCGGCGCGTGGCGCAGGATCTGAAGCGGCAGCTGGCGCAGCTGCCCGGCGAGCACGGCACCGGCGGCGCACCCCGCGGCGGCCGCGACGCGGCCGGCGACGCCGAGCGCGACCCGGACCGCGACGTGGGGCTGCTGCTCGCGCTCGCCTATCCCGACCGCATCGGGCGGCGCCGCGGTACGCAGGGCGCGGGCTTCACGCTCAGCAACGGACGCGGGGCGACCTTCGTCGCGGCGCAGGCGCTGGCGCGGCGCGAATTCATCGTCGCCGTCGACCTCGACCTCGGCCATGCCCACGCCCACACCCATGGTCTCGGCGACGCGCGTATCCTGCTCGCGGCGCCGCTCGAGCGCGCCGACCTCATGGAGCAGTTCACCGCGCGCATCCGGCGCGTCGACGCGGTCGCCTGGAGCACGCGCGAGCAGGCAGTGCTCGCGCGCCGCACGCTCGAGCTCGACGCGCTCGTGCTCGAGGAGCAGCCGCTCGCGGATGCACCCGCAGAGGCGCTGCGCGCGGCGATGCTCGCGGGTGTGCGCGAGCTCGGGCTGGCGGCGCTGCCATGGGACCGCGAGGCGCGGGATCTTCAGGCGCGCATCGAGTTCCTGCGCGCCGCGCCCGCGCGCAGCGGCGTGCCGCCCTGGCCGGCCGTAGCGGACGGCGCGCTCGCCGGCTCGCTCGAGAGCTGGCTCGCGCCCTGGCTCGATGGTGTGACGCGGCGCGAGCATCTCGCGCGGCTGCCGCTCGAGAAGGCGCTGCGCGCGCTCCTCAGCTTCGAGCAGCAACGCGCGCTGGACGAGCGCGCTCCCGCGCAGCTCGTGATGCCGAGCGGCTCGCGCGTGCGCGTCGACTACCGGGGCGACGATGCGCCGGCGGTCGCCGTGCGGCTGCAGGAGGTGTTCGGCCTCGCGGCGACCCCGCGCATCGACGGCGGGCGGGTGCCCGTCACCCTGCGGCTACTGTCGCCGGCGCAACGGCCGGTACAGGTGACGCGTGACCTGACGAGCTTCTGGCGCAGCGCCTACCTCGAAGTGCGCAAGGACCTGCGTGGCCGCTATCCGAAGCATTACTGGCCCGAGGACCCGCTCGCCGCCCGGCCGACCCGCGGCGTGCGCCGCCCGCGCTGAGCCTGGGGCTGCGCCGCGGCGCCTTGGCTTTCGCCGGTGCACCCGCTACGGTGGTGCCATGAAGTCCGCACTGACCGCGCTCGCTGCGCTCCGTGAAGGCAACCGCCGCTTCGTCGCGGAGCTGCGCGAGCCGCACCCGGTGCGCACGCGCCGCCGCGAGCTGCCCGCCGGGCAGGAGCCGTTTGCGATCATTCTCGGCTGCTCGGACGCACGCGTGCCCGCGGAGATCGTGTTCGACCAGGGGCTCGGCGACCTGTTCGTCATCCGCGTGGCGGGCAACATCGTGGCGCCTTCCCAGGTCGGCAGCGTCGAATTCGCGGCCGCCGCCTTCGGCACGCGGCTGGTCGTGGTGCTGGGCCATTCCAACTGCGGCGCGATTCACGCGACGCTCGAGCAGCTCACCCGTCCCGGCAGGGATCAGTCGCCGAACCTGCGCTCGATCGTCAACCGCATCCGTCCGGCGGTCGAGGGCCTGATCGAGCGCAGCAGCGGCGCCGACCGTGACGTGCTGGTGCAGCAGGCGGTGCGCGCCAACATCCGCATGTCGGCCGATCATCTGCGGCACGGCTCGGAGGTGCTCGAGCAGGCGATCGAGAAGGACGGCCTGCTGGTGGTGGGCGCCGAGTACTCGCTCGACAGCGGCGTAGTGGACTTCTTCGACGGCGTGCCGGCCTGAGGAGGGGGCACGGAAACGAAAAGCCCCGGTACGGCGCCGCCGCACCGGGGCAGGATCGACGGAGTCGCTTATTTGGCTTTCGCCTTGGCCGAGTCGCAGTCGGCCTTGGTCATCTCGAGGAAGCCCTTGCCCTTGCAGGAGTTCTGTCCCTTGCAGGCGTTGTTGGCGCTCTTACAGGCCGACTGACCCTTGCAGGAGTTGACCCCCGTGCAATGGATCTTGGCTGCGTCAGCCTTGGGTGCGTCCGCCGCCGACGCGGTTGTCAGAGCCGTGCCGAAGAGCATGGCCGCCGCTGTCGCGAGGGCTACGCCGGTGCTGTTCTTACGCATTTGGATTGACCTCGGGTGAAGTGAGTGAATACGTATTTACTTACCGGGCTCAAGGCCCCGGTCACGGGAGCAGACCGGGGGGAGGCGTATTTTGTTACGCCCGGCCGCCGAATGCACCCACCTTCGCGACGGAAGGGGCTCCCGGCGGGCTGAAGCGCCGCTGCAGCCAGTGATCGAGCGACAGCGGACCGGCGCCGGCGATCGCTATCCACAGGAACAGCGCCAGGTACTCGAATTCGTCGAACCCGAGCAGCGTCTCGAGCGAATCCACGTCGGCCCATTTGGCGGAGCGGATGGCGACGACCATGGTGACGCCGAGGGCACCGGCGGAGATGCGACTCAGCAGCCCGGCGAGCAGGAACAGGCCGCCGAAGAACTCGACGCCCGACACGAACGGGGACAGCAGCTGCGGAAAAGGGATGCCCCAGCCGATGAAGTTCTGGGTGACCGTCGGCAGGTCGTGGAGCTTTCCCCAGCCGCTCCAGAGGAACACCCACCCGACGGTGATGCGGGCGAACAGCGGCGCCAGCCAGGCGAGATGCCTGGCGATGCTCTCGGGCCAGTCGATCAGCCACTGAGTCAGATATTTCACGGCGTCTCCTCGGGTCGGTGAGTTGTTGGGCGTACAGACCGGGCGGACTGGCGCGATATTGCCACTGCGGCCGGGCGCCGCACATATAATCGCCGCCGGTTCCGCCGCCAGCGGTCAGGCGCAATCCTCAGGTGCAATCCCCGGTCTCCTCCATCGGTGGGCGGTCGCGCGCAGCGCACGCGCCCCTCACGGCCCTGTTCGAGTCGATGCGGCCGGACCTGCTGCGCTTCGCGCAGTGGCTGGCGCGTGACCGGTCGATCGCCGAGGACATCGTGCAGGAGGCGCTGCTGCGCGCCTGGCGGTCGCGGGACGCGCTCAAGGAGCCGGCCGCCGCCCGCGGCTGGCTGCTGACGATCGTCAGGCGCGAGCACGCGCGGCTCTATGAACGCAAGCGACTGGAGCTGGTGTCCCTCGATGACGCGCTCGACATTCCCGACCACGCCGCCACCGCGGGCGCCGACGCGGAGCTGCTCACGCTGCGTTACGCCATCATGAGACTGCCGATCGAGTACCGCGAACCGCTCGTGATGCAGGTGCTGGGCGGGTTCTCGAGCGAGGAGATCGCCCGCGAGCTCGGGCTCACCAACACCGCGGTGCTGACGCGGCTGTTCCGCGCACGCTCGAAGCTGCGCGGCCTGTGCGGCCCGGATCCCGCCTCCGGCGATGCGCCCGAGGGGCAGCCGGCATGATATGCGAGGATGCACGGCTCGCGATCGGCGCGGACCCGGATGCGGCGGCACCCGAGCTCGAGGAGCACGTGCGCGGCTGCCAGGGCTGCGGCGCGTTCCGCGAGGAGATGCGCCGGGTGAACGCCGCCATCCGCCGCGCGCTCGCCGCGCCGCCGGATATCCGGGTGCGGGCCGCGCGGCGCGCGGCGCCGCCGTGGCGCGAATATGCGCTGGCGGCCGGAGTGGTGCTCGCGATGGCGGCGGGGCTCGCGGTGTGGCTGCTGCGCCCGAGCGATACGCTGGCGCGCGAGGTGGTGGCGCACGTCCAGGGGGAGCCCGGCAGCTGGCTGCGCACCCACAACGTGAGCGCTGGCGGGATCGAGCATGCGCTCAAGAGCTCGGGCGTCGGGCTCGATCTCGCGTCCGACAGGATCGTATACGCGCAGAGCTGCTGGTTCCGCGGGCACTACGTGCCGCACCTGGTGGTCGAGACCACCCGCGGACCGGCCACGGTGCTGATCCTCCGTCACGAGCAGGTCAAGGCGCGCGACAGCTTCCGCGAGGGCGGCATGAGCGGCGTGATCGTGCCGGCGGGCGCGGGCAGCATCGCGGTGCTGACGCAGGGCCGGGGCCAGGGCCAGGCTGACGATCTCGCCGACGAGCTGCGCGGGGAAGTGCACTGGCTCGCGGAACCGGAACCGCGGCCCGAGCCGGCGCCCGAACCGGCGCACTGAACACCATGACCAAGAGGCTTTCTCATGAGCAGCATCAATCGCCGTGAACTGATCGCGGGCGCCGCCGGGGCGGCGGTCGCCGCAGTGCTCACGCGCCGCAGCGAGGCCGCTGTGGCGGCCGCCGCGGCCGCGGCCGCACCCGCCATTCCGCCGGCGCCGGTGGCGCGGGTCGCGGTCGTCACCGACACCTACTTCGGCGAGACGCTGCGCGATCCGTACCGCTGGATGGAGAACGATCAGGACCCGGAGTGGCTGCCGTATCTCAAGGGACAGAACGCGCATACGCGCGCTGTGCTCGAGCGCATCCCGGGGAGGGACCAGCTCCTCGCGCGCATCCAGCAGCTCTCGGGCGACGCCGCGCTCACGCGGCGCGTGGAACGGGTGGGCGGCAAGCTCTTCTTCGAGCAGCGGCCGGCGGGCGCCGACAACTATCGGCTGTTCCTCGAGGAGCAGGGCGTACGGCGGGTGCTCATCGATCCGACCGCGCTCTCGAGCGCTACCGGCCACCTTTCGCTCGACTGGTGGCACGTGTCGCCGGATGGCGCGCACGTCGTGTACGGGCTGTCGAAGGACGGCAGCGAGGACTCGATCCTCCACATCCTCAGGACCGCGGACGGGAGCGACCTGCCGGAGCGCATCGCCAACACCGAAGGGGCGCACCCGGCGTGGCTCGATGACGGCAGCGGCTTCTTCTACAACCAGCTCACCGGCAAGGTCGATACGCCCGAGCGCTATCTCGACAGCCAGGCGCGCTTCCACCGGCTGGGGACCGATCCGCAGTCCGATCCCATCCTCATGAAACGCGGGCTCGATTCCAGGGTGCAGTTCGAGAAGATTCAGTTCCCGGCCATCGAGACGTACTACGGCTCGCGTTACGCGCTGCTCACGCTCTCGGACGTGCGCAGCGAGTCGCGGCTGCTGATCGCGCCGGTCGCGGATGCGGTGGCGAACCGCGCGACCTGGGTGCCGGTCGCCGAGTTCGAGGACGAAGTGACCGATGCGGTAATCGACGGCGAGACACTCTATCTGCTCGCCAACAAGGGTCATCCGCGCGGCCGCATTCTCCGGGCCTCCGTGACTGCGCCCGCGGTGACCGGTGCCGGGGAGGTGGTGGCGCAGGGCGGCGCCGTCATCGAAGGGCTGGCACGGGCGCGCGACGGTGTGTACCTGCGGATGATGGATGGCGGCATTGCCGGCCTGAAGCGCCTCGGCCGCGACGGCCGGGTGACCGACATCGCGCTGCCCTTCGACGGTACGCTGACGGCCCTCGCGACCAACTCGACCGAGGACGGCGCGCTGTTCTCCTTCACCGGCTGGCTCGACCCGGCGGACATCTGGTCGGTGGATGCGCACGGCAAGTTGACTGCCACCGGGCTCACCCCGCGGCCGGCGATCGATGTCTCGGGGTACGAGACCGAGCGGCGCTTCGCCACGGTGCGCGACGGCACGCGCGTGCCCTACTCACTCATCTACCGCAAGGGACTCAAGCGCGACGGGTCGACGCCCGCCTGGATCTCCGCCTACGGCTCCTATGGCCTCCCGGGCTACACGCCGACCTTCAGGCCGCAGACGCTGGCGCTCATCGATGCGGGCTTCATCGTCGGCTACGCCGCGGTGCGCGGCGGCGGCGAGTACGGCCGCGAGTGGCACAAGGCCGGGCAGCTCATGAACAAGCCCAACACCTGGCGCGACCTCATCGACGTATGCGAGGAGCTCTGCAGGCTCAAGTACACCGCGCCCGAGCGCCTTGCCATCGGCGGGCGCTCCGCGGGCGGCATCACCGTGGGGCGCGCGCTCACCGAGCGCCCTGAGCTCTTTGCCGCGGTGATCGACGGAGTCGGCTGGTCGAATCCACTGCGCTACGTCGCCGAGCAGAACGGCTACGGCGAGGAGCCCGAGTGGGGCGCGATCCGCGAGGAGTCCGGCTACCGCGCGCTGAAGCTCATCGACAGCTATCAAGCGGTGAAGGACGGCGTGGCGTACCCCGCGGTGCTGCTCACGACGGGCGTCACCGATCCGCGCGTCGCGCCGTTTCACGTGGCGAAGATGGCGGCACGGCTGGAGGCGGCGTCGAGCTCCGGCAAGCCGATCCTGTTGCGCGTCGACTTCGACGCCGGCCACGGCGTCGGCTCGACGCGCTCGCAGCAGGACCGCGAGGCCGCCGATACTTACGCGTTCCTGCTGTGGCGCACCGGCGTCAAGGGCTACCAGCCGGCCTGACGGCGGCGGCGAGCGCGGCCGTTGCGGCCGCCCGCGCGGCCGCCGCTACTGCGGCGGGACGTAAATCGCGAGTCCCTGGACGACCTTGCTGGTGAGGGCGAAGGAGCCGCCGACGCCGACACCCGTCGCGCTGTTGGGACCGTAGCTGGCACCGCCGCCTCCGGCGCCGATCGAGCCGGACTGCGTGTCGTACACGGTCTGCAGCAGGATCCCGTTGGCGCCGAGCCGCGCGGCTTCGGCTTTCAGCCGCTGGATCGCCTTGTCCATGTTCTGCTGGCTGGTGAGTGCGAGCGATCCCTGGCTGCTGGCATTGACGCTGGCGATCTCCTCGTATTTCGGCGGCGGCTTGTAGTAGACGCGCACGCTCTCGGGTGCAACCGGCGGCCGTGCCGTGCCGATGAGCACGTGCGAAGACGTCGAGCAGGCCGCCGCGGCGCCCGCGAGGGCGGCGGCGAGGACGAGGGCGGTAGCGCGCGTCATGGTGTGAGCTTCCTTGAGGGCTGCAGGCGTGCCACTGCCTAGCATACCTCCCGCTGGCGCGCTGTCAGCCGGCGTCAGCGTGAGCGCAGCCAATGTTCAGCTTCCGTTCATGCGTCCGGTACGGGAATAACGCGGCGTCCGGGGAAGCCCGAGGGGAGCTCGCCATGAGTCGTTGCCTCAGTCATTGCCTCACCAGGCTGGTGTCCGGTACCGCCGCGGTCGCCTTACTGGGATTGACGGGCTGCGGGGGCGGTGGGTCCGGCACCATGATGAGACTCTCGGTCGGCGATGCGCCGGTCGACGGTGCCGAGAAGGTCGTCGTCGAGTTCAGCGGCGTCGAGCTCGTGCCGGGCTCGGGTGCTCCGGTCACCATCAGCTTCGTGGCGCCGAGGACGATCGACCTCCTCAATGACAGCGGCACCGCCTCCGCCATGCTGTTCAGTCAGCCGATTCCGCCCGGAAGCTATGGCCAGATCCGCCTGCTGGTGAACGCCGACGGCGATCCGAGCCATTCCTACATCGTGCTCTCCGACGGCTCGATGCACGGTCTGACGGTGCCGAGCGGCGCCCAGACGGGTCTCAAGCTGGTATCCGGATTCACCGTGCCGATGAGCGGAGTGGTCGACTACACGATCGACTTCGATCTGCGCCAGGCGATCGTCTGCCCCGCGGGGCAGAGTTCGGCGTGCCTGCTCAAGCCGGTGGAGCGGCTCGTCGACAACACCACCGTCGGCAACATCCAGGGGCAGGTCGCCAACACGCTGGTCCCTGCCGGCTGCACGCCCGGCGTTTACCTGTACGCAGGCAACGTGACCGCACCCGAGGACATGAACAGCACGGCGGCGGCGGGCGACACGAATCAGCCCATCGCATCGAAGGTACCCGTCGCGACGTCGATGCCGCCTTACTACTACCAGTTCACGTTCCTGGCACCGGGCACCTACAGCCTGGCGTTGACCTGCCAGGCCGCCCAGGACAATCCCGACCGGGCGGATGCGACCGTCACCTTCAGCCCCGTCAAGACGGGGATCGTGGTCGCGGCGAACCAGACGACTACGGTCGATCTGCCCTGACGAGACGCGCTGCTGCGTGGCGTTGCGAAGGACGGGCGTCGCGGCTCTCGCGCTCCTGACGCCGGTCGGGGCGGGGCTGCTGTGGGCCGGCCGTCCCCCGGCACCTCTGCCACCGGGAACGCGGGCGGACCTGCTGGTGGTGCACAAGTCCGCCCGGCGCATGGTGCTCTATGCGCACGGATCCGTAGCGCGCACCTACGCGATCGCTCTCGGGCACAACCCCGTGGGACCGAAGCGGCGTGCCGGCGACCACCGCACGCCCGAAGGCTGGTACGTGATCGATGAACACAATCCCAATAGCGCCTTTCACCGCTCGCTGCACGTGTCGTACCCTTCGGCGGCCCAGGCGGCGCGCGCACACGCGGCCGGCTATTCGCCGGGCGGCGACGTCATGATTCACGGTACGCGCAACGGACTCGGTTGGCTGGGCCGCATGCACCGGGCAGCCGACTGGACCGACGGCTGCATCGCCGTCACCGACGCGGAGATGGACGAGCTGTATGCGGTGGTGCCGGATGGCACCCCGATCGATATCCGGCCATGAGGGATTCGATGGGCCCGGTAGGATTCGAACCTACGACCACTCTCCCGCGCCAAACGAAGGGCAAGGTTGGTGGTGTGGGCCCGGTAGGATTCGAACCTACGACCAAGGGATTCACTTTGCCCCGGAGTTTCCTCCGGGAGTGGACTATCTCTTCACCCGTGCACAAAGCCTGCGCGTGTGGGTGCGGGATGCTCGTACGCCTGTCATCAAGGGCACTCGAGCCCTCAGGTAGTCTCTGCACCTTCCGCCGGTGTACCGGCGGCTCGGCTCAGGATTGCCATGGGTGTTGGTCCCCGAAGGTTCCCCTGAA
>DASQIP010000116.1:0-30023 GCA_035631515.1 Steroidobacteraceae bacterium | reverse complement strand
CTGGCGCTCAACTTCCGCGACATCAGCGAGCGCAAGGCGCTCGAGGAGCAGCTGCGGCAGCTCGCCTTCCACGACCCGCTCACGATGCTCGCGAACCGCAACCTGTTCCGCGACCGCGTGCAGCACGCGCTCACGCTGTCGCAGCGCGGCCCCAACTGCCTCGCGGTCATGTTCCTCGACCTCGACAACTTCAAGAACATCAACGACTCCCTCGGACACGACGCCGGCGACCGGCTGCTGCAGGCGGTGGCGCACCGCGTGCTGCAGGCCACGCGCACCTCCGACACCGTGGCGCGGCTCGGGGGCGATGAGTTCGCGGTCCTGATGGAGGGGGTAGAGCGCTCGAGCGAGGTAGGACGGGTCGCCGATGCGCTGATCGCCACCCTCAACGTGCCGTTCCAGCTGGACGGCCGCGAAGTGCGCGTCGGCGCGAGCGTCGGCGTGGCGATCTCGGCCGCCGAGGCGAGCGCGGAGGCGCTGCTCAGCAACGCCGACATCGCCATGTACCACGCCAAGGCCGCCGGCAAGAACCGCCACGTCACCTTCCAGCCGCAGATGCAGGCGCTGCTGCACGAGCGGCTGCGCCTCGAGGCGGATATCTCGCGCGCGCTCGCCAACCAGGAATTCTTCCTCGAGTACCAGCCGATCGTGGACCTCGGCACCAAGAGCCTGCTCGGCGTCGAGGCGCTGGTGCGCTGGCGCCATCCCGAAGTCGGCGTCCTGATGCCGGGGCGCTTCATCCAGGTGGTGGAGGAATCGGGGCAGATCGTCAAGCTCGGCCGCTGGGTTCTGAAACAGGCCTGCCGCGACATCTGTGCGTGGCGGCGCTCGATCGCGGGCGGCGCGGGGCTGCGGCTGGCGGTGAACATCTCCGCCCGCCACATGCAGCACGGCGAGCTCGAGAACGACGTGGCGAGTGCGCTCGCCGAGTCCGGGCTCGAGCCGGGCAACCTGGTGATCGAGCTCACCGAGAGCACCATCATGTACAACACCGACGCGAACCTCGAGCGGTTCCACAGCCTGAAGGCGCTCGGCGTACGGCTCGCCATCGACGACTTCGGTACCGGCTATTCCTCGCTTTCCTACCTGCACCGCTTCCCGATCGACATCCTGAAGATCGACCGTTCGTTCGTGGGCAGCCTCACCAACAGCGACAACGGACCGGAGCTCGCGCGTGCGGTCATCACGCTCGGCGAGACGCTGGGCCTCGAGACGGTGGCCGAGGGCATCGAGCACGAGCCGCAGGTGGCCGCGCTGCTCGCGCTCGGCTGCGTGGCCGGACAGGGATTCCTGTTCGCCAGGTCGAGCTCGCTCGAGCAGCTCTCGAAGAGCCCGTTCGTCGCACGCCGCAACGCGCTGTGGAACGCACAGACCCGCAGCGAGGACCTGTCTCCGACCGGGCGCTTCAAGGCCCTGAAGTCGGTCCCCGGACGCAGCGCCGGCGCGGCCTGATCTGCGCGCGGCAGGGGCGGCGGCACCGCCCCCGCGACAGCCCCGCTGCGGTCGGCTGAGAGGTGGCCGCGACGGCGGTGGCTCCCGGGGAGTGGACAGGCCGGGGCGCCGGCGGTAGCTTTTCCTCCCGCAAGGGAGGACCGCCATGCGTCGCTACTTTCCGTTCGCCGTGCTGCTCGCGCTCGCGGGCTGCTACAACATGCCGGGGGGCGACGTCACCGCGGACGGGAGCGGGGCAAATACGGTCAACGGCTCGATCCACGTGCCCGCCGGGACGCATAGCGGCGGGGTGGGCACCGTCAACGGCTCGATCCGCATCGATGACAACGCGACGGTCGCCAGCGCCGGCACCGTCAACGGCTCGGTGGCGCTCGGCGCGCACGCCACGGCCGACACCGTCGGCACCGTCAACGGCTCGATCACCCTCGGCGAGGGCGCGCACGTCACACGCGACGTGACCACCGTGAACGGCTCGATGACGCTGAAGAGCGGCGCCGATGTCGGTGGCCCGCTGTCCAACGTCAACGGGCGCATCGTGCTCAACGCTGCCCACGTGGCCGGCGGACTGCGCACCGTGGATGGCGATATCGACGTCGGCAGCGGCTCGCACGTCGAGGGCGGCATCCTCGTGAAGCGCAGCGGCGGCGCGTGGCTCAACTTCAGCACGCACAAGCCGCGCATCGTGATCGGACCGGGCGCGGTGGTGCAGGGCGACCTGCGCTTCGAGCGCGCCGTCGAGCTCTACGTGAGCGATTCGGCGACCACCGGCCCGATCACGGGCGCCAGCGCGATTCGCTTCCCGGGCGCGAGCCCGCCGGGCTGACGGCGCCGCTCAGCGGCCCGCGGCCTTGCCGCGCGCCAGCGCGAGCGGATTCGGCCGCGCTTCCGCGACCTTCACCAGAGTGTTGCGGTCGCGGTGCAGAAAGGGCTCCTCGCGCCCGTGCACCCTGAGCATCGTGTCGAGCACGTAGCTCCAGCTGCCGTCGGGGTTGAAGACGACCTCGATGCGGTAGGAGTCGGTGCGGAAGGCATATTCGAGGAAAGTCGTGGAGCAGATACCGTACTCGGTCTGGCCGCGCTGCGCGCTCAGCACCAGCTCGGTGGCGTCCGCGCTCGCGTGCCCGGCGGCGATCGCCACCTGCCCGCGCGGGATGCTGAGCGTCTGCATCACCAGCCCCGTGGCGGGCTCCCACAGCCAGTAGCCGGTCTGATCGTGAAAGGTCGCGTCCTCGCCGGGGGCGAGGATGCGCGTGTGATAGCGCAACCCGTAGAGAAGCTGCGGGCCGTTCGATTGGGCGTCGATCGGCTCGAGCACGATGCGCTCGCTGTACTCGCGGCGCTGCGGCCCCTCGGGCTTCGGATTGATGTCGACGCCCGCGCGGCTCTCCCAGGTGCCCGCCAGGCGGCGCAGCGGACCCAGGTTGGCGAGGGTGTCGGGGCTCGCTTCCTGCTCGGTGTAGATGTCTTCGGGGAACGGGTTCATCGGACGCTCCTCACCTCTGCGCGGCAGTCTAATCGATAACGAAGGAGCGTAGACTGCGCCCCAACAGGCGGCACTGCGAACCGCCGGGGAGGGAGAGCGATGAGCCCGGAGCTGAAGTATCTGGCGCTGGCCGCGACACTGACGGGCCTGCTGTGGGTGCCCTACATTCTCAACGAGGTCATGGTACGCGGCCTCACGGACGCGGTCGGCTATCCTGAGAATCCCAAGCCGCTCGCCCGCTGGGCGCAGCGCCTCAAGGCCGCGCACTACAACGCGGTCGAGAACCTGGTGGTGTTCGCCGCCCTCGTGCTGGTCGCATGGGTCGCCGGCGTTCACGACCCGGCGGTGGCGACCGCCGCGGCCGTCTACTTCTGGGCGCGCGTGGTGCACGCCGTGGCCTATACGGCGGGGGTGCCCTGGGTACGGACGCTCTCGTTCGTGGTCGGTTTCGCCATGCAGATGTGGATCGCCTGGGTGATTCTGCTGCGTTAGCCGGACCACTCGAGCGGGGCGATCTTCGGGATCATCAGCACCCAGCCGACGACCCCGAGGACGCTGACGACGGCGGCGACCAGGAAGGCCGAGGTGAAGTGATGGCTCGCGCCGACCAGAAACCCGGTGAGCGCCGGGGCGATCACGCCGGCGAAATTCCCTATGCCGTTCTGGATCCCGACCCAGCGGCCGGTGGCGCGAGGACCGGCGAGGATCTGGGGTATTCCGAACACCCCGGGCGAGTTGGCGCCATCGAGGACCTGGTAGGCGAAGATCGCCGCGAGCGCCCACGGGGCGGGCGCCAGCGCAATGCACACCATGCACGCCACGAAGCCGAGGTGGGTGGCGCCCATGACCGTCTTGTAGGCGAGATTGGCGCGCCCGTGGCGTGCGACCACGCGGTCGATGAGCCAGCCCGCGACGAGTCCACTCACCGCGTGGACGAGGTAGGCGAGGAAGGTGAAGCCGGCCATCTTCTCGGTCGAGAAGCCGTGCTCGCGTACCACGTAGAAGGGCAGCCAGGTCAGCGTGAAGTAGAAAGCGTAGTTGACCGAGAAGAGCCCGAGGCTGGTCCCCCAGAGCTCGGGGCGTTTGAGGAGCGCGCGCATGGGCGGATCGCCGTCCGCGCCCGGCGTGGCCGGCCGCGCCGGCAGCCGCACCCGCGACCAGGGCAGGAGCCATAGCAGCGACAGCACCCCGAACACCCAGAAGGCGCTGCGCCAGCCGTAGCTGGCCATGAGCATGCCACCGGCCAGCGTGCCTACCGCGGGACCGAACAGGTAGCCGAACGCCACGATGCCGTTGGCGATCCCGATCCTCTCCACCGGTACGACGGTCGCCAGCAGCTTCGACACGGACGGAAAGCCGACGCTCTCGCCGACGCCGAGCAGCAGCCGCAGCGCGAGCAGCGCGCCGAAAGAGTGCACCACTCCCACCAGCATGGTCGCGCAGGCCCACACGGCGAGCCCCGCGCCGAGGAGGCGCTGGGCGCCGAAGCGCTCGACGAGCCACCCGACCGGGAACTGCAGCAGCGCGTACAGCCACCAGAACGCCGACATCAGCAGGCCGAGCTGCTGCGGCGAGAGCCCGAGGTCGTCCTGAATCAGGTGCGCGGCCGTCGGCACGGCCCCCCGATCGATGTAGTTGATGAACAGGGCGGCGGCCAGCAGGCCGACGATCGTCCAGCGCGCGGCTCCGCCGGGCTCGGGCGCTGTCCCGCCGCGCGTCAACCCGCGTAGTCCGCGAGCTGACGATCCAGCATGCGTTTGAGCGCCTCGAAGTGCAGTTGGGTGCGATCCTGGCCGCCGACGCTCGCGCAGGCGGCGAACTGCTCGAGCGTCGCGCGCACGACCGGCTCCGGCAGAACGGCCAGCGGTTTCCCGGTCGCGAGCGCCAGGACCTGTACCTGACAGGCGCGCTCGAGGAAGTACAGCCGCTCGAACGCCTGGGCCGCCGAGTCGCCGGTCACCAGCGCGCCGTGATTGCGCAGCAGCGCCACCGGCTTGCCGCCAAGTGCGCGCGCCAGGCGCTCGCCTTCGGCAAAGTCGAGCGCCAGTCCGTTGTAGTCGACGTAGGCGATGCTGCCGTGGAAGCCGACGGCGGTCTGCGAGGCGGGCTCCAGGCGCCCGTCGCCGAGCATGCCGAGTGCGGTCGCATACGGCATGTGCGTGTGCAGCACGCAGTGCGGCTGGGGCTCGAGGCGGTGGGCCGAGGCGTGGATGTAGAGCGCGGTGTCCTCGACCAGCCCGCGGCCGGCGAGGAGCCTGCCGGTGAAGTCGACCTCGAGCAGATCGCTCGCCTTCACCTCCGACCACAGCAGGCCGAAGGGCGCGAGATAGAAGCGGTCGGTGAAGCCCGGCACGAGCATCGTCATGTGGTTGTCGATGCCCTCGTGGAAACCGAAGTGCGCCGCCAGGCGGTGACAGGCGGCGAGGTCGATGCGCGCGCGGCGCTGGGCTTCGCCCGGCACCGAAGCGAGTTGTGGTGAGGCGCTCATTTGGCTTCGAACTTTATCGCAAGCTGCGCGCAACCGGTCACCGGGGCCGCGCCGGCGGGACGGTAATAGGGCGCCCCGGAGCGGGCGATTGCGAGCGCCGCCTCATCGAGGCCGGAGTCGCCCGAGGAGCGCGTGATGACCGGATCCTGGGTGAGCTTACCGGTCTCATCGGCGCAGACGCGCACCTCGGCCCCGCCGGCCGGGGCCCGCAGCGCAGCCGGTGGCGCAGCCGCCGCCCCGCCGGCCGGGGCGCGAGGCGCCGCGCCCGCTGCGGGCGCAGTCGGCGCGAAGTGCTCGCGGCCCCACTTCCACGCGGCCTCCTGCCAGGACGCCATCGCCGATCCCTCGCCGGCGCGCACCGCCGGGAGAAAGCGCAGCTTCATGACGCAGCTCAAGGCTGCGGCGTCGAGGCTCTCGGAACCGGAGGACGACTTGATCGAGGGCTGAGAGGGCACGCCGCTCGGACCCACCACCAGGACGACCAGCGCCGCGGAGGGCTCCTGGATATCCGTCTGGATCAGACCCGGACAGCGTTCCTGCGGCTCGTAGCCGACCGCGACGCTGGCCTCGCGCAGCTCGGCACCCGCGGGCGGCGCGGCCCGGGCCGGCGCCACGAGTACGGCCATGAGCGCCGCGCAGGCGAGGAGTGCAGACCGCCGCATGTCCATCGAAACCCCCTTTGCCGCGTCATTCTAGCGTGGCGTGCGCAGCGGGTGACCGTCCGGCCCACACCCCGGGGTCTCGCAGTCGCCTTCCTCCTCGATCTGCACCGTGGTGTGCTCGACCCGCAGGCGCTGCTCGAGGCGGGCGTTGATGGCGGCGATCACCTCGCCATGGCGACTGCCGGCGGCGAGGCTGGCATGGAGCGTGACCGTCGGGCGCTCGCCGGTCATCGACCATACGTGCACGTGGTGCACGCCGATGAGGCCGGGCACATGCCCGACGAGCTCCGACTCGATGGCCTGCTCATCGCAGCCGGCCGGGGCGCCCTCGAGCAGCACGTGGGCCGACTCGCGCGTGAGTCCCCAGGCAGAGCGCAGGATGAGCGCCGAGACGACCAGCGACAGGAGGGGATCGGCGAGGGTCCAGCGGCTCGCGATGATCACGAGCGCCGCGACGCTCGCGGCCGCGGCGCCCAGGAGATCGCTCAGCACATGCGCCCGTGCGCCTCTTTCGTTCAGCGAGCGCCCGCCGGCGAGCGCGACCAGGGCCGCGAGGTTGGCCGCGCCCCCGATCAGAGCGATCTCGAGCATCAGCCGGCCATTGACGCTGGGCAACGCCATGATGCGCGACACGGCCTCGTATACGACCCACGCCGTGAGCAGCAGCAGCACCTGCCCGTTCACGAAGGCGGCGAGCGGCTGGTAGCGGCGGTGGCCGTAGGTACGCCAGACGCTGGCGGGACGCCGCGCCACGCGGATCGCGACGATCGCGAGCAGGAGCGAGGCCGAGTCGGCCAGCATATGCGCCGCTTCGGCGAGCAGGGCGATCGAGTTGGCGAAGTATCCGCCCAGTGCCTCGACCACCGTGAAGCCGCCGAGGATGAGCAATGCGATGGTGAGCCGCCGCTCGCTGGCCTCGGTGCCGTGGCTATGGCCGGCGTGGCCGTGGGAGTGGCCTGCGTGGCCGTGGTGGTGATCGTGCTCGTGATGGTGGTGTGGATCCGTCATGCTGCCCGGCAGTTCCCCCGCGATGCCGGCCACCATACGACGCCGGGTGGCCAGGGGCAAGCGCGCAGGCGCCAAAAATACGGTTGGGGGGTATGGTATACGGGTGCGGCCCGCCGCCCCGTGACGCCGCCGGCGGGCCGGTCGGCGAGCCGCCGCCGGCCGGGTGCCGCCCGCGCGCCTTTGCGGCTATTCTTGGCGGGTGACCACGCCACTCGATCTCATCGCGATCGGCCGCGTCAGCGTCGACCTCTACGGGCAGCAGGTCGGCAGCCGGCTCGAAGACGTTGCCAGCTTCGCGAGGGGGGTCGGCGGCTGCCCGGCCAACGTCGCCATCGGCGTCGCGCGCCTCGGACTCAAGGCGGCGCTCATCACGCGGGTGGGGGATGAGCCCATGGGGCGCTTCGTGCGCGAACAGCTCGAGCGCGAGGGCGTCGACATGCGCGGCGTGCAGGTCGACCGCGAGCGGCTGACGGCGCTCGTGCTCCTCGGCGTGCGCGACCAGGAGACCTTCCCCCTGGTCTTCTACCGCGAGAACTGCGCCGATAGCGCCCTCAGTCCCGCCGACATCGACGCGGGGCTGATCGCCGCCGCGCGCGCGGTACTGGTCACCGGCACTCACTTCTCCCTGGCGGCGGGTGCGCGCGCCCAGCGCAAGGCGATCGATGTGGCCCGCACGCACGCCGCCAGGGTCGTCCTCGATATCGACTACCGGCCGAATCTCTGGGGAATAGGCGGCCACGGCGCGGGCGCGAGCCGCTATGCGCGCTGCGCGCGCGTGACCGAGGCGCTGTCGGCCGTGCTGGCCGATTGCGATCTCATCGTAGGGACCGAGGAGGAGCTGCACATCGCCGCCGGAGTCGAGGATACGCTGGCGGCCGTGCGCCACATCCGCGACCGCTCGCCGGCCGTGATCGTATGCAAGCGCGGCGCGCAGGGCTGCGTGGTGTTCGAGGGCCGCCCGCCGCGGCGGATCGAGGACGCGCTGGTGGTTCCCGGCATGGACATCGAGGTCTACAACGTGCTCGGCGCGGGGGATGCGTTTCTCGCCGGCTATCTGCTCGGCTATCTGCGCGATGAGCCGCACGAGCGCAGCGCGCGCTACGGCAACGCGTGCGGTGCGCTCGTGGTCTCGCGCCTGCTGTGCTCGGCCGAGTTCCCCTCGCGGGCGGAGCTCGAGCACTACCTCTACTACGGCAGCGAACGGCGCGCGCTGCGCACCGATCCGCAGCTCAAGCATCTTCACTGGGTGACGACGCAAAGGCGCGGCCCGGGGAGCGTGCGGGCGCTGGCGATTCCGGCGCCGGCGCCGAACGGTGCGGCGGCAGCCGACACCGGGGAGGCGGTGCAGCGGCGCACGCGGCTCGAGCTGCTCGCGGTGGAGGCCGCCGCACAGGTGGCGGCGGGGGACGCGGGCATCGGCGTACTGCTCGAGGGCCCCGCGGGGCCGGCGGCGCTGCGCCGGGCGCAGGAGGCGGGCCTGTGGCTCGCGCGCCAGGTGGCGCAGCCGCTCAACCGGGGGCTCGAGTTCGCGGGCGGCGGGAGTCTCGCAGTCCATCTCAGGGAATGGCCGAGCGGCGTCACGGCCGCCTGCCGCTGCCAGTATCACCCCCAGGACCCGCGCGAGCTGCGCGAGGCGCAGGAGCGCAACCTCCTGCGGCTCGCCGCGGCCTGCCGCGCGCAGGGACGGGAGCTGCTCCTCGAGATCGGCTCGGGGGGCGCGGGCGTGCTGCAGTCGGACAGCGACGCCCGTGTCCTGGCGCGGCTCTATGAGCTCGGCATCCGCCCGGACTGGTGGGCGCTCGAGCCGCAGCGGCGCGACACGAGTTGGGAGAGTTGCGCGCGGGTGATCGGCGCGAGCGACCCTTACTGCCGCGGCATCCTGGTGGCGCTGCGCGTGCCGGCCGGCCAGGAGGCGCCGCTCGTCCCGGCCGCCGCGGCGAGCCCCGTCGTGCGCGGCTTCATCGCCGGCGGTAGCATAATCGACGATGTCGCGGCGGCGTGGCTCGCGGGGCAGAAGTCCGCCGAGTCGGTGATCGCAGAGATTGCCGGGCGTTTTCGCGCGCTGGCCGATGCCTGGAGCGCACTACGCGATCCGCGGCTCGACCGGGCGGATGGGGGCGGGCGTTGAACTCGATTCGGCTCACGACAGCGCAGGCACTGGTCGAGGCCATGGCGGCCCAATGGACCGACCAGGGCGGCGAGCGGCGCCGCGTGTTCGCCGGCGTGTGGGCCATCTTTGGTCACGGCAACGTGGCGGCCCTCGGCGAGGCGCTGTACGCGGCGCGCGACGTTCTGCCGACCTTCAGGGCTCACAACGAGCAGGCCATGGGCCACGCGGCCGTCGCCTTCGCCAAGGCCTCACGGCGGCGCCGCATGATGGCATGCACCACTTCGATCGGCCCGGGCGCCACCAACCTCGTGACCGCGGCCGCAGTCGCGCACGTCAACCGCCTGCCCCTGCTGCTCCTGCCCGGCGACGTGTTTGCGAGCCGTGCGCCCGATCCGGTGCTGCAGCAGCTCGAGGACTTCGGTGACGGGCTCGTCACGGCCAACGACTGTCTGCGGCCCGTGTCGCGCTATTTCGACCGCATCACGCGGCCGGAGCAGTTGCTGCGCGCCCTGCCGCGAGCCATGCAGGTGCTCACGGATCCGGCGGGCTGCGGTCCCGTCACCCTCGCGCTCTGCCAGGACGTGCAGGCAGAGGCGTACGACTGGCCGCAGAGCTTCTTCGCGGAGCGCATGTGGATTGCGCGGCGCCCGCCGCCCGATCCGCGCGAGCTCGCGCAGGTTGCCGAGGTGGTGCGCGCCGCGCGCCGGCCGCTGCTGGTCTGCGGCGGCGGCGTCCTCTATTCCGAGGCGGGTGAGGTACTCGGCGCCTTCTGCGAGCGCCACGGCGTGCCGGGTTGCGAGACGCAGGCGGGCAAGTCCGCCCTGCCGGCGAGCCATCCGCTGAACCTCGGCGGCATCGGCGTGACGGGCACGACGGCCGCCAACAGTCTCGCCGCCGAGGCGGACGTGATCGTCGCGGTGGGGACGCGCCTCACCGACTTCACGACCGGCTCCGCAGCGCTGTTTGCGGCGCACGGACGCCGCATCGTCGCGCTCAACGTGCAGCCCTTCGATGCCGTGAAGCAGGATGCGCTGCCGCTGGTCGCGGACGCGCGCGAGGGTCTCACGCGTCTCAGCGCGGAGCTTCAGGGGTGGCGCGCTCCGGGCGCCTGGAGCGAGCGGGCGCGGAACGCGCGCAGCGAATGGCTGCGCACCGCGGCCTCGTTCACCGCGCCTGCCGCTGCCCCGGCACAGCTTCCCTCGGACGCCCAGGTGATCGGCGCGGTGCAGCGGGCGGCCACGGCCACCGACATCGTCGTGTGCGCCGCGGGCGGACTGCCGGGCGAGCTGCACCGGCACTGGCAGGCCGGGCAGCCCGGCGGCTACCACCTCGAGTATGGCTACTCCTGCATGGGTTACGAGATCGCCGGCGCCCTCGGCGTGAAGCTCGCGCACCCGGAGCGCGACGTGATCGTCATGGTGGGCGACGGCTCCTATCTCATGCTGAACAGCGAGATCGCCACCTCGGTGCGCCTCGGTGCCAGGCTCATCATCGTGCTGCTCGACAACCGCGGCTTCGGCTGCATCGAGCGGCTGCAGCTCGCGAGCGGAAATGCGAGCTTCAACAATCTGCGCGCGGACGGGACCGAGACGCTCGATCTGGTGGCGCACGCGCGCAGCCTCGGAGCGCTCAGCTGCGCGGTGCAGGGCACCGCCGGGCTCGAGGGCGCCATCGCCGCCGCCCGCCGCGCCGACCGCACCTCCGTGATCGTCATCGAGACTGACCCAGCCGCGAGCACCACGGCCGGCGGCTGCTGGTGGGACGTCCCGATTCCAGAGGTGTCGGCGCGCGCCGAGATCCGCGCCGCGCGCGCCGGCTACTCCGCCGCCCTCAGGCGGCGCGCGGACGAGGCGTGAGCGATGCAGGCTCGCCTCGGCGCCAATCCCATCATCTGGTCGAACGACGACTTGAGGGAGCTCGGCGCCGACATCACGCTCGAGACCTGCCTCGCCGAGGCGCGCGCGGTGGGTTTCGAGGGCATGGAGCTCGGGCACAAGTTTCCGCGTGAGCCGCGGGCGCTCGAGGCGGTATTGGGGCGCTTCGGCCTGCAGTGCGTCTCGGGCTGGTACTCGGCGGAGCTCATGGTGTGGGGGGCGCGCGAGGAGCTGAAGCGGCTGCGTCCGCATCTCGAGCTGCTGCGGGCGATGGGAAGTCCGGTGCTGGTGTTCGCCGAGGTGAGCCAGGCCGTGCACGGCGACTTGAATCGACCGCTGTCCGAGCGGCCGGTGCTCGCCGCGCGCGACTGGCCCGAGCTGGGCAGGCGGCTGACCGAGGTGGCCGCGGCGACCGCGGCGGTGGGGGTGCGCCTCGCCTATCACCCTCACATGGGCACGGTGGTGCAGAGCGAAGCGGACATAGAGGCGCTGATGGCCGCGACCGGACCCGAGGTGGGACTGCTGCTCGACACCGGACACGCGGCGTTTGCCGGCGCGGACCCGCTGGCGCTGGCGCGGCGCCATGCGGCGCGGATCGTGCATGTACACGCCAAGGACGTACGCCCCGGAATCTGCGCCGCGGCGCGCAGCGGCAACTGGAGCTTTCTGCGCGCCGTGCTCGCGGGCGTATTCACGGTGCCGGGGGACGGCGGCATCGCCTTCGAGCCGGTGTTCGCGGCGCTCGGCGACTACGCCGGCTGGGTGGTGCTCGAAGCCGAGCAGGATCCGCGCGTCGCGGATCCCCTGACCTATGCCACGCTCGGTTATCGCAACCTCAAGCGCCTCGTGTCGGAGGGTGCCCGGTGAGCTCGAGACTCCTCGTCAGGCCCGATCTCTCGGCCAACGCGCCGCAGGTGCATCGGATCACTCCGCAGAGCGCGGGGTGGCGCTACGTCGGCTTCGAGGTCTTCGATCTCGCTCCCGGGCAGGCCCTGGCGCGGCGGCTCGCCGAGCGCGAGCAGTGCCTGGTGCTGCTCTCGGGCACCGCGACGGTACGCGTGGCGGACGAAGATTTCGGCGCGCTCGGCACACGCCCGAGCCCCTTCGCCGGCAAGCCGTTCGCAGTCTATGTGCCGCCGCGGGCGGAAGCGCGCCTCACGGCAGAGAGCCACTGCGAGCTCGCCGTGGGCTCGGCGCCGGCCGCGGGCCGCTTCCGCGCGCGGGTGATCCGCCCGGATGAGGTGCGCGAGGAGGTGAGGGGCAGCGGCACCAACACCCGCTACGTGTACGACATACTTCCGGAAGGCGCCGAGGCCGAGTCGCTCCTGGTCGTCGAGGTGCGCACACCCGGCGGCCACTGGTCGAGCTACCCGCCCCACAAGCACGACTCGGCCGCGGGAGGCGAGAGCCAGCTCGAGGAGGTCTACTATCACCGGCTGTCACGCCCGGGCGGCTTTGCTTTCCAGCGCGTCTTTACGGACGACCGCTCGCTCGATGAGACCATGGCGGTGGAGGATCGCGACCTGGTGCTGGTGCCGCGCGGCCACCACCCGGTGAGCGCCCCCCATGGGTTCGACCTTTACTATCTCAACGTCATGGCAGGACCGGTCCGGCGCTGGCGCATCACCTATGCGCCCGGCTACGAGTTCCTGACGCGGCGCTGACGGCGGACGCGCATGGCGACGCTCGGCATGGCGGTACTCGGGTGCGGGCGCATCGGCCGCCTGCACGCGCGCAATCTCGCACGGCACCCGCGCGCGCGGCTGGCACAGGTGTTCGATGTGGCGGGCGAGGCGGCACAGCAGGTCGCAGCCGCGCTCGGCGTGCGGGCGGCGCGCAGCGTGGACGAGGTATGGGACGACCGCAACGTGCGCGCGGTGGTGATCGCCACGCCCACCGACACCCACGTGCCCCTGATCGTGGCGGCGGTCAAGGCCGGCAAGGCGGTGTTCTGCGAGAAGCCGATCGACATGAGCCTCGAGCGTGCGCGGGCCTGCTGGGGCGAGATCGCCGCCGACGCACCCGTCGTGATGATCGGCTTCAACCGCCGCTTCGACCCGTCCTATCGTGCGTTGCGCGAGCGGCTCAAGCTCGGGGAGATCGGCAGGCTCGAGCTTGCGGTCATCACCAGCCGCGATCCGGCGCCGCCGCCCGCAGGCTATCTCCAGACCTCCGGCGGGCTGTTCCGCGACATGACCATCCACGACTTCGACATGGCGCGCTATCTCGCGGGGGACATCGCCAGGGTACATGCCTTCGGCGCGAACCTCGTCGATGCGGAGATCGGGCGGCTCGGCGACATCGACACCTGCGCGATCACGCTGCGGGCCAGATCCGGCGCGCTCATCCAGATCAACAACAGCCGCCGCTGCGCGTACGGCTACGATCAGCGGCTCGAGGCCTTCGGGGCGGGCGGCATGCTGCAGGCCGGCAATCGCCACGAGACCTCGGTCTCATCATGGAACGCCGAGCGCACCGCGGGGCGTGACGCCGTGCTTCACTCCTTCATCGAGCGCTATGCGCAGGCGTACGCGGCCGAAATGGATGCCTTCGTCGACGCGCTCGCGGAGGGGAGGCCGATGAGCCCGGACTTCGCCGACGGCGTGGAAGCGCTCAGGCTCGCCGTCGCCGCCGGCGAGAGCCTGCGCACCGGGCGGGCGGTCGACCTAGGCGTTTAGACTCAGGGCGAGCCGGGCACGCGTCTCGGCGGGCGAGAGTACCCGCGCGCCGAGCAGCTCGACGATCCTGACGGCGCGCTCGACCAGCTGAGCGTTGGTCGCCGGGACTCCCTTCTCGAGGTAGAGGTTGTCCTCGAGGCCCACCCGCACGTTGCCCCCGAGCAGCACCGCCTGGGCGACCATCGGCATCTGCAGCCGGCCGACCCCGAAGGCCGACCACTGGACATCCCGGGGCAGGGCGTCGCGCATCGCCAGCATGGCCTGCGGCGTGGCGGGTGCGCCGTAACGAATGCCGAGGCACAGCTGAAAGAGCGGGGGCGGAGCGAGGAGACCCTCGCCGATCAACTGCCGGGCGAGCTCGATGTGCCCGAGCTCGAAGACCTCGATCTCCGGGCGTACGCCGCGCGCGCGGTATTCCGCGGCGATGGCGCGCAGATAGCGCGGTGTCGTGCCGTACAGAGCTTCGTCGAAATTGAGCGATCCGCAATCGAGACTGGCGATCTCGGGACGCAGCTCGACGATGTGCGCGATGCGCTCGCGGGGACCGACGAAGTCCGTGCCCTTGCCGAAGGAGAGCGGCGCTTCATCCGGTCCCAGCACCAGGTCACCACCCATGCCTCCCGTGAGATTGAGGATGACCTCGGCGTTGCGGCTGCGGATCCGGTCGACCACCTCGCGATAGAGCGCGGTAGCGCGGCTCGGCGCGCCCGAGGCGGGATCGCGCACGTGGATGTGCACGATGGCCGCCCCGGCGGCGTGGGCATCGAGCGCCGCCGTCGCAATCTGCGCGGGCGTCACCGGAACGTGCGGGCTCTTCCTGACCGAGTCGCCCGAGCCGGTGACGGCGCAGGTGATGAATACCGCCTCGCTCGGCACGGCCGCCCTCCGGCACCCTGGTAGTCGAGCAGCATAACGCCAAAGCCCTCACAATAGCGCCCTCGCTCCCGGACTCATCGCGAGAGGATCGCAGACCCATGAACCGCTCGGCCGGCTGGGGGATGGGTGCGCTGCCGCGCATCGTACGCGGCGAGGGCAGCTATCTCTTCGACGCTACGGGCCGGCGCTACCTCGACGGCTCGGGGGGTCCGGCCGCATTCAGCATCGGGCACGGCAACCGCGAGGTGAATGCCGCGATCGCCGCGCAGCTCGATCAGGTGGCCTGCGGCTACCGCTATCTCTTCACCAGCGGGCCGCTCGAGGAGCTGACGAGCCTGCTGCTCGCGCTGTGCGGGCCGGAGTTCGGGCACGTCGTGTACTCGGGCAGCGGCTCGGAGGCGGTGGAATCGGCGCTCAAGGTGGCGCTGCAATACTGGGACGCACGCGGGATGGCGGGCAAGAAGCATTTCATCGCGCGCGAGCGCTCCTACCACGGCAATACGCTCGGGGCGCTCTCGGTGTCGGGATTTCTCGAGCGGCGGCGCCCGTTCGAGGGCAGCCTCCTCGATGCATCCTTCGTGTCCGCCGCCAATGCCTATCGGCCGCTGCGCGGCCTCGCGGGCGCGGCGCTCACCGAGGCTCTCGCGGACGAGCTCGAGAAGAAGATCGAGGCGCTCGGTGCCGAGCGTGTGGCGGCCTTCATCTTCGAGCCGGTGGTGGGGGCGGCGGGTGGGGCGGTGCCGGCTCCGGAGGGCTACGCGCGTGCAGTGCACGCCGTGTGCGCGCGGCACGGGGTCCTGGTGATCGCCGACGAGGTGATGTGCGGCTCAGGCCGCTGCGGCACGTGGCGCGCGCTCGCGCATGACGGGGCCGTTCCCGACATCATGGCGGTGGGCAAGGGGCTTGCCGGCGGCTACATCCCGCTCGCGGCGACGCTCGCGAAGCGCGAGCTCGGGGACACCATCGTCGCCCGCCACGGGGCCATCCTCACAGGCCACACCTACTCCGGCCACACCACCGCCTGTGCGGCCGCCCTTGCGGTCCAGCGCATCATCCAGCGCGAGGGGCTCGTCGCCCGGGTCCGGGAGCGGGGCGCCGCGCTGCTCGCGGCGCTGCAGAGCGCGCTCGGACGCTTCCGCCAGGTCGGCGACGTGCGCGGCCGCGGCTATCTCATCGGCGTGGAGTTCGTGCGCGATCGCGCGACGCGCGAGCCGCTCCCGCCCGAGCGTGGCTTTGCCCAGGCGCTCGGGCAGCGCGCGTTCGCGGACGGGCTCATCGTCTATCCCTGCTCCGGCAACGTCGGCGGCACGGCGGGCGACACCGTGATCGTCGCGCCGCCCTATAACGCCAGCGAGGACGAGCTCGCCGAGCTCGTCGAGAAGCTCACGCGCGCCATCGAGCGCACGCTCACGGGGTGAATCCCGCAGGCGTGCGCCCAATGCGTGCGACCGAAGCCCGCCGCGCTCAGAACCTCTGCGCGACTCTCAGCTCTATCGTGCGCGGCTGCGCCGGAACTATGTACGACTGATTGTCGACGACCGGATTGGTCTGCACGAAGCGCGTCAGCTGCGCGCGGCGGTCGGCCACGTTGGTGCAGACGAGCTCCAGCATCAGATTGTTGTAGTTGGCACCCGCGCTCAGATCGAACAGGGCCCACGCAGGCATCATGCCGACGTTGTGCGACATGTCGACGCGCAGCAGCGCCGAGGTCTGGGTCTGGTAGACGCCGGTCGCCTGGGCGAACGGCTGCCAGTTACCGACCGGCGCAAAGTTATAGCGCGCGATGAGGTCGCCCTTGAATTTCGGCACCAGCGGCAGGTTGGTTCCTGCCGGTGCCTGCGGCCCGATGAGCACGCCGCCCGGCAGGAAGGGGTTCGCGGTCTGCTGGTTCGGGCAGGACAGGACGCCCGAGGTACCGCAGTAGTCGGCCGTGAGCACCGGGTCGAGCCAGGTGAAGGCGGCCGTGATGGAGAGACCGGCGGTCGGCAGCCAGTCGAGCGAGGTCTCTACGCCCTTGATGCGCGCGTTGGCACCGTTCTGGATGATGTTGACGCTGTTGGGACCGAGGAACGAGAACTGGAAGTTCTTCCAGTCTTCCCAGAACAGGGCGCCGTTCCATCGCACGCGACGATCGAACCACTGTGTCTTCCAGCCTGCCTCGTAGTTCTTCAGGTAATCGGCCTGATAGGGACCAATGCCAGCCACGGCCGTGCGATTGACGCCGCCGGGCCGGAAGCCCTTCGAATAGGTCGCGTAGAACAGGTGGTCCGGCGTGAGCTTGTAGGTGACGTTCAGGCGCGGAACGGTGCCACTGCCGCTGGTCACGTTGTTCAGATCCGTGCACGGCGCGCCGTGAGTGAGCGGATACGGAAAGAAACAGTGCGACTGACCTGATCCGGTCGGCGCGTACGCGGCTGAATAGCCGAAGAACCCGTCGAGCGAGTTCTCGTAGTCGTAGTAGCGCAAGCCGGCAGTCAACGCCAGCTGCGCGGTGACGTCCCACGTGACCTGGGCGAACGCCGCCTTGTCGCGGTCAACGCGCTGCTCGTCGGTGAGCCAGATCGTATTGAACAGCGTCGGGATCGACAACGACTGGGCGAAGCCGTTCGGATTGAGCGAATTGCCATAGGGGTCCGTGAAACCGTACCCCGGCATGACGTACTGCTCCCAGATGTTGTGCAGCTGGCGCTGGATGAACACGCCGACCGTGCCCTTGACGGGCTGGTTCTCCGGCGTAGTGAGCCGCAGCTCATGGCTCCATTTCTCGAATGCACCCTTGGTGTAAACGAACTCCTGCGGCATGATCGGGCTGCCGTTCGCACCGGTCCAGTAGAGCCCCGAGCCGTAGTAGCGATCGTAGAACACGGAATAGTCGGAATAGTCGGCGATCGAATCGATGTTGCGCCTCATGAAAGCCGTGGCGTACACCAGATCGAAGTCGCTGAACTTGCCTTCGACCGTCAGTGCCGCCTGGTACCAGGTATCACGCGAGTTCTCCGGGCCGAAGTGCGCGACCTGCAGATCACCGATCCCGGGGTCGTAGGCGAAGAAACCGTTGGTCGTGACCTTTTGCGCCATGAAGGTCGGGGTCGCGGTCCAGTTGTCGCCGAGACCGAGCTTGAGCGCGGCACGTCCGCCGTAGGTATCGGCCGTGTTGTAGTCCTTCTTGGTCCACGGCGCGTTGGTGATCGCTCCCGCGCCCACGGTACCGACGGGGGGACAGGGGGCGATGCCGTTGGGATATGGGGGTGCGAGATAGGCCGGCGGGCCGTTGCCCGACCAGGTCGGGAAGGTGCGTACGCCGTTGACGATGCAGGCACTCTGGTTCGTACCCGCCACGTTGCTGATGAACCCGGCGTCGTGCCGGTCGAAGGCCACGAGGCGCACCGCGGCATTCGTGCCCAGCGGAATGTTGACGAAGCCGTCGAGCTCGTAGCCGGTACCGCCGTGATCCACCGAGTTGCCGACCAGGTCGACGCCGGCGGCGAACTTGGTCGGGTCCGGTTTGTTGGTGATGATGCGAACCGTACCCGACTCGGAGCTCGCGCCGTAGAGCGTGCCCTGGGGTCCCGCCAGCACCTCGATGCGCTGGATGTCATAGATATGCACGTCCACCGTGCCGTCGATCGTGGTCACCGGCTGCTCGTCCAGGTAGGTGCCGACCGTAGGCTGCGGGCCTGAGTGGTTGCCTTCGCCGCCGCTCGCGACGCCGCGGATGTAGACGTGGGCAATGCCCGGCTGGGCGTTGCCGCCCTGGCCGATGCCGCGCATGAAGGAGACGCTCGGCGAGTACTTCACGTAATCGTCGAGATTGGCGACGTTGAGCTGCTCGAGCTTCTGTGTATCGAGCACCTCGATGCTCACCGGCACGTCCTGCAGGTTCTGGGTGCGCTTTTCTGCCGTGACCACGACCTCCTGGAGGCCGCCCGTCTCGCTGCCGGTCGCCGGTTGCTGCTGCGCCTGTTGCGCGTAAGCCGCAGGGATCGCCGCCAGCACTGCGGACGCCAGCGGCAGCCCGCCGCGCGCAGCCGCATCACGCCTCGCCGGATTGACCGCCGAGCGCATCAGTTTTCTGCGTCGACTACGTGTCATGGACCTTCCCCCCTCGGCTGTTTATAAATCTATTGTCACATCTGCAGGCACGTCCGGGTAGGCCGGCAGGACCGACCCGAGCGCCGCCCTGAGCGGGCCGAGCCAGGGTTCGTAATGTCGCCATTGTTCAAGGCCCTCGCGGAAGATGGGCCGCCGAACCTGCTCGGAGCTGGCGGTGCGCACCGCGCGCTCGTTCTCGTAGAACCTCAGGCACCGCTCCTCGAAAGGCAGCCCGCAGTGCGCGAGCAGGCGTCGCACCTCGGCATCGGTGTCTTCCACCATGGTCTCGTAATACACGCGGTGGATGCGGCCGGGCAGCACGGCGTCGAAATGGGCCATGACTCCGACGTAGTTGCGGTAGTACTGCCCGAGGTCCGCGAGGTCGTAGGTGAAGCTCTGTCCGCGCGCAAAGTGCTGCTTGAAGCAGGAGAAACAGCATCCCATGGGGTGGCGTCGGGCGTCGATGATCGTGGCATTCGGCAGGATCAGATGAATGAGACCCAGGTACAGCCAGTTATTCGGCATCTTGTCGATGAAGTAGGGCGTAGCGCGTTTGCGGAACGTCCGCGTGCTGTCCAGGTAGCGCTCGCCGAGTCTCCGCAGCTCCGGACCGCTCAACGCAGCCACTGCCTCGAAAAAGCGCTCTTCCTCGTCCTGGCCGTCGTGGCGGGCGAGCTCGCGCGCAATCTGCGGGATGTCCTGCAGCTCCATGGTCCCTTCGACCCGTGAGTGGCTGGCGAGGATCTGCTCGATCAGCGTCGAGCCGGCGCGCGGCAAGCCGAGGACGAAGATCGGATCGCGGGCGTCGGCGCCGGATCCGGCGCGCGCGGCGAAGAATTCGCGGGTGAACACGGCTCGCAGGCTGCGCGCGAAATCGGTGCTGGCGCGCGCGTTGTACGGGTGCGACTTGCTGCGCAAGGCGTTGCCGGCCGCGTAATGGGCGAACGATTCCTCGTAGGCGGCTTCGTCCTCGAGCGCCTTGCCAAGGGCGAACTCGAAATGCAGCCGGTCCTCATCGGCAAGGTCCCGGCGCGCGAGCGCCGCGCGCAGGGCATCCAGGTCGGCGGCCGAAAAGTGGACGGTCTTGAGGTTGGCGAGGCTCCACCAGGCTTCACCGAGCTTCGATTCCATGTCGATGGCGCGGCGATAGGCGGCGACGGCCTCGGCAAGGCTGCCGCCGGTCTTCAGCGAGTGGCCGTAACTCATCCACACCTTCGCCTGCTGCGGATACTCCTCGAGTACCTCCGCATAGATCCGCGCGGAGCCGGCGTAGTCGGCGAGATTGGCGAGCACGGCTGCCTTCAGATTGCGGTAGCCCGGGTTGCGGGGCTCTCTGGCGAGCAGCTGCTCGACGTGGGGCAGTGCCTCGGCCGCCTTGCCCTGGCGATTGAGGATCGTGGCGTAGTTATGACGGGCCGCATCGAAGCCAGGGGCGAGCTCGAGGCAGCGCTCGAGCAGCGTCTGGGCACTCCCGAAGCGACGCAGCCGCGCCGCGACTTCCGCCAGCATGCGCAGCGCCGCTACGTCCGTCGGGAAGCGCCCGAGGTGCTCGCGCAGCAGGGCCTCGGCTTCCGGTATCCGGTTCTCGACCAGCGCCGCGGCGGGAGCCAGCAGACGCGGATCTTTCGTGGCAGCTTTCAGGTGCCGGGCGTAGGCCGCGTCCGCCCCGTGCGTATCGCCGATGGCGTTGAGGTGATCGGCGAGCGCCAGCCAGGCGTCCGGGAAGTCCGGCTTCAGCGTCACCGCCTGCTGCAGGGCGGCGATCGCCGCCTCGCCCTGTCCCATGCCAGCGAGTGTCCTTCCCAACTCGTAGTGCGCGGCCGGCCAGCGGGGCTGCTCGCTGCACAGTCGCTGCAGGATCGCGAGTGCCGCGGCCGCATCCCCGCCGGCGCGCAGCGCCACGGCAAGCAGCAGCAGCGCTCCCGGGTGCCCGGGTACGACTTTGAGGATCTCGGCGGCCTGCTCGGCGGCGAGCGCCGGCCGGGAGGCGAGCAGGCGCGCGGCGTGTTGCAGCGCGACTTCGAGCGAGCCTAATGGCTGTGATTCGCCGCTCACGCGCGCCGTGTGGCGCCGAAGTGCCGGTCGGCGATCAGGCACAGGATCTCGTACATCATCGTGGCGCCGACGAGTGCGGTGTTGCCGGTCTGATCGAACGGCGGCGCGACCTCGACCACGTCGCCGCCGACGAGGTCGAGACCGCGGAGCCCGCGCAGCAGCCGCTGCGCCTCGAGCGTCGTGATGCCGCCGACCTCCGGGGTGCCGGTGCCGGGTGCGTACACGGGATCGAGTCCGTCGACGTCGAAGGAAATGTAGGTCGGACCGTCGCCCACCACCGAGCGTGCGAGCGCGATCACCTTCTCGACGCCGAGCTCGGCGAACTCGTCCATGAACACGACGCGCATGCCGTGCGACTTCGAGAACTCGATGCCGTCGAGGAAGTTCTGCGCGCCGCGGATGCCGATCTGGATGGTGCGCTTCGGGTCGAGCACGCCGGCCTCGACCGCGAGGCGAAACGGCGCGCCGTGCGTGAACTTCGAGCCGAAGAACTCGCCCCAGGTATCGCAGTGTGCATCGACGTGCACCATGCCGACCGGCCGTTCGGCACCGAGGGCCCTGAAGATCGGGTAGGTGATCGAGTGATCGCCCCCGGCGCTCACCGGCAGGATGCCGGCCGCCTTGACGCGGCGATAGAAGGCCTCGATGTCCTCGTTCTGGCGCTCGAGGTCGTAGCGGTGGGAGAGGTGCACGTCGCCGAGATCGCAGATGCGGCACAGCTCGTAGGGGTTGACGCCGAGCGCGACGTTGTAGCCGCGCATCAGGCTCGAGGAGTTGCGGATCTCGCGCGGTCCGTGGCGCGCGCCCGGCCGGTTGGTGACGGCGATGTCGGTCGGAACGCCGATCAGGCCGATGTCGACGTTGTCGAGTGCGGCGGCGAGCGGACAGCGCATGAAGGTCGCGATCTCGCTGAAGCGCGGCTCCTTCATCGGGTCATAGGGCTTGCCGTCGCCGAGGGCACGCTGCTGGTAGTCTTTGGTGCTCATGGTGCACGCCGGAAGCGGATTGGCTGCAGACACCCTATCGTGTGCGCCCCTCAGGTGGCCGTCAATCGACGCCCGCGCCGGTACTGATCGGCGACCACCGCCGCGACGATGATCCCGCCCTTGACGATCTCCTGGTAATAGGCGTCGATCCGCAGGAAGGTGAAGCCCGACGTCACGACCCCGAGGATCAGCGTGCCGATCACCGTGCCGGTCACGCGGCCGACGCCGCCGGCGAGCGAGGCGCCGCCGATCACGGCGGCGGCAATCGCATCGAGCTCGTACATGAGCCCCATGCCCGCCTGGCCCGACACGGCGCGCGCCGAGGTGAGGACACCGGCGAGGCCCGAGAGCAGCCCCGCAATCGAGTAGACCAGGACCAGGTGCCGTCCGACGCGGATTCCGGCGACGCGCGCTGCCTCGCGGTTGGCGCCGATCGCGTAGGTGAACTTGCCGTAGCGCGTGTGGCGCAGCGCCACGTGAAAGACCAGCGCGGTAGCGAGAAAGATGACGACCGGGACCGCACCGCTGCCGATCGCGGCGTACGGGTCGGTGAGCATGCTGACCGGCTGACCGCGGGTGTACCACCTGGCGAGGCCGCGCGCGCTCACCATGACGCCGAGCGTTGCGATGAAGGGTGGAATGCCGCTCGCGGCGATCAGCGTGCCGTTGACGAGACCGGCGGCGGCACCGACCGCGAGCCCCGCGGCGACCGGTACGAGCACCGGAAGGTCGGTGAGCCCGGGATAGACCGCGCGCACCGCCTCGGAGGACTGCGCGAGGCTGGCGGCGACCATCGCGGTGAGCGCCACCACCGAGCCCGAAGAGAGGTCGATGCCACCGGTGATGATGACCTGGGTGACGCCGACGGCGATGACGCCGATCACCGAGACCTGCAGGATCATGACCACCAGCCGCTGCTGGTTGGCGAGGAAGCTCTGATGGACGAAGATCCAGCCGAGCAGCTCGAAGGCGAGCGCCAGTGCGATCAGCACCAGCAGAATTCCCGCCTCGGGCGGCAGGCGGCGCATCCGGGCTGCGGCGGGCGGGGCGGTGCGGTCTGCCAGGGACTGCTGCATGTGCCTCAGCGCGCGGCCAGGTCCATGATGGCGGCCGGGGTGGCCACGTCGCGCGCGAGAATTCCGGCGACGCGCCCTTCGCGCATCACCATGATGCGGTGGCTCATCGCGAGGATCTCGGGCATCTCGGAGGAGATCATGAGCACCGCGGCGCCCTCGGCTACGAGCCGCGCGATGAGCTGGTGGATTTCCGCCTTGGCGCCGACGTCCACCCCGCGCGTCGGCTCATCGAGAATCAGGATCTGCGGCGCGAGCAGCAGCCAGCGCCCGAGCAAGACCTTTTGCTGGTTGCCCCCGGAGAGAGTCTCGATGCGCTCGCGCAGGTCCGGCGCCTTGACCTTGAGCGCGCTCGCCATGCCGGCACATGCGCGCCGCGCGGCGCCGGCGTGCACGAACCCCAGGCGGACGAAGTCGCGGGCGAGCGCCGAGATCTCGAGGTTCTCGAGCACGCTCAAGCCCTGGAAGCAGCCGCTCTCCTTGCGATCCTCGGTGACGAAGCCGATGCCGCGGGAGATCGCCGCCGCGGGCGAGTCGATCCGCGCCGCACTGCCCGCGATGCGGATCTCCCCGGCAGTCGGGCGCACGAGGCCGAACAGGGCCGCGGCGAGCTTGCTGCGGCCCGAGCCCACGAGCCCGGCGACGCCGAGGACTTCCCCGGCGTGCAGCTCGAAGCTCACATCGTAAAAGCCGCCGCCGAGGGTCAGGCCGTGCGCCGACAATGCGACCGGACCGGCCGGCGCTGGCGCGGCGGCCGCGGGCGGGGCGCTGAGCTCGCGTCCCACCATCATGCGGATGATGTCGCTGCGCGAGAGATCGCGCGGGCTGGCGCTGCCGACGTGCCGGCCGTCGCGCAGCACGGAGATCCGGTCCGCGAGCGCGAACAGCTCCTCGATCCGGTGAGTGACGTAGAAGATGCCGACGCCGCGCGCGCGCAGGTCGCGAATGACCGCGAACAGGCGCTCGGCGTCGCGCTCGGTGAGAGCCGAGGTCGGCTCATCCATGATGAGGACCCGCGAATCGTAGGACAGCGCGCGCGCGATCTCGACCATCTGCCGCGCGGCGAGCGGCAGCGTGCCGAGCTCCGCCTGCGGATCGAGCTCGACGCCGAGCCGCTCGAGCAGGGCGCGCGTGCGGCGGCGGAGCTCGCGATGACGGACCAGCCCCAGGGCATTCACCGGCTCGCGGCGGATCCAGATGTTCTCCGCGACGCTCATCGCCGGCAGCAGGTTGAGCTCCTGATGGATCATGGCGATGCCGGCTGCCAGCGCCTGTCCCGGGGAGCCGAGGCGCAGCGTGCGGCCCTCGAGCCGCAGCTCGCCGGCATCCGGCGTGCACACGCCCGCGACGATCCTCATCAGCGTCGACTTGCCGGCGCCGTTCTCGCCGAGGAGCGCGTGCACCGTGCCGTGCTCGAGGCGCAGCGTCACGTCCTCGAGCGCCGCGACGCCGGGGTAGCTCTTCGAGACCCTGCTCACCTCGAGCAGGCCGGGCTTCAACGGGTCGGCGGCGGCAGCTTCCATCTAGTGGCGCCCGAGGTAACCGGCGAGGTTGTCGCGCGTCACCAGCTCGAACGGCACCCACACGACGGACGGCACCGGCTCGTGCCGCACGAGCTTGAGGGCGGTGTCGAGCGCGCCGCGGCCCTGTGCCGGCGCGTTCTGGAATACCGTCACCCGCAGCGCTCCGGCCTTCATCTCCGCGAGCGCGTCGGGGGTTGCGTCGATTCCCGCGACGATGGTGCCGGCGAGCAGGTGCGCCTGCCGCAGCGCCTGAATGGCGCCGATCGCCATCTCGTCGTCGTTGGCGACCACGGCAGCCGGGTGCAGGCCCGCGCTCAGCCAGTTGGTCACGAGGTCGGCCGCCGCGGTGCGCTTCCAGTTCGCCGCCTGCCGGTCGACGACGCGGATGCCCCGGCAGGCGGGCCGTGCGATCACATCGTCCAGGTCGCGGGTACGCTGGCGCGCCGACTGGTTGGTGAGCTCGCCCATCAGGACGACGATGTCGCCCTTGCCCCCGAGCAGCCGGCAGACCTCGGTCATCTGCAACGTGCCGGACTGGGTCTCGTCGGAGCCGACGAAGGAAACGCGTGGCGGCAGCTCTCGGTCGGCCGGCATGCGGTTCACGTATACGAGCGGAATGCCGGCGCTCGCCACCAGGCGTGTCATGCGCGGGGTTGCGTCGGTGTCGACCGGATTGACGATGATGGCGTCGACGTGCTGGGCGATGAAGTTCTGGATCTGGTTGAGCTGGCGGCCGATATCGTTCTCGGCGTCCTCGAACTGAATCTGGACACCGAGCTGTTGCGCGCGATCCTTCATGCTGACACGCACTGCGGTCAGGAAGTTATCGTCGAACAGAGCCATGGAGACGCCCACCGTGACTGCCTGGGCGGCGGCGGACAGTGCAGTCAAGACTCCGGCGAGCAGCAGCAGCGACAGGCGTTTCATGCCTCATTCTAATGCGCGGGCGGGGCGGCGGGCTCTAACGGCGCGATCCCGAGGTGTGGTAGCGTCCCTCGTGAGGTTCGCAACCCCGGGAGGATCGGCTTCCATGGACCGGCGCGAGTTCCTCGAATCGATCGCAGGTCTCAGCGCACTGCTGCCAGGGCTCGCGCTGCTGCCGTTGCAGCAGCCGTCGTTCGCCGCGGCGCTCGAGGCGCGCGCCGGCGCAGGGACGGCGGGCCTGCGCACGCTCAACCCCGAGCAGGACGCGGCCCTCAGCTGTATCGCGGAGATCCTCCTGCCGCAGACCGACACCGTCGGGGCCACCCAGGTGGGCGTCAACCGCTTCATCGATCTGCTGCTCACCGAATCGATACTGGAGCGCGATCGCACGCGCTTCCTCGAGGGGCTGGCGGCCATCGACGCGCGCAGCCGCTCGCTCTGTGGCGCACCGGTCGCAGCCGCACGGCGGCAGGAGCAGGAGGCGCTGATCCGCTCCCTCGACGAGCGGCTGCCGGCGCAGCCGCCGACCAGGGCCGAGCAGGCGCTGCTCGACCGGCAACCGGTGACCGCGGAGCGCGGCTACGAGATGGTGAAGCGCCTGGTGGTGTTCGCTTACTTCGCCTCCGAGCCCGTGGCCAGGGACCTCATCAACGCGCCGATCATTCCGGGAAGGTACGATGGCTGTGTCAGCGTCTGAGCCGAAGTCCGGGCACTACGACGCGATCGTCGTCGGGTCCGGGATCTCCGGTGGCTGGGCCGCCAAGGAGCTCACCGAGAAGGGTCTGAGGACGCTGCTGCTCGAGGCCGGGCCGCCGATCGTGCCTGAGCACGATTTCGTCGAGCACGTGCAGAACTACTCGCTCCCCTACCGGGGCTACGGCAACCTGCGCAAGCTCCGCGAGCAGCGGCCGATCCAGTCGCAGACCGGCGCGTGCGACGAGTGGGTCTCGAAGTGGTTCGTGAACGACCACGAGAACCCCTACCACCACGACAGCGACAAGCCGTTCCTCTGGATCCGCGGGCGTCACGTCGGCGGCCGTTCCCTCATGTGGGGCCGGCAGGTCTATCGCTGGAGCGACCTCGACTTCGAAGCCAACGCGCGCGAAGGCATCGGTGTCGACTGGCCGATCCGCTACGCGGACATCGCGCCCTGGTACGGCCACGTCGAGAGGTTCATCGGCGTGAGCGGCCAGGCGGAGGGCCTGGCGCAGCTCCCCGACGGGGAGTTCCTGCCGCCGATGCAGCTCAACTGCGCGGAGCTGCACGTGCGCGAGGCGATCGCCAGACGCTGGGGGCGCGAGCGCGTGCTCACCATCGGCCGCGCGGCTATCCTCACCCAGCCGCACCTCGGGCGCGCCGCGTGCCACTACTGCGGGCCGTGCTGGCGCGGGTGCATCACCCACTCATTTTTCAACAGCATCGGCTCGACGCTGCCGGCGGCGGCGGCCACCGGGCGCCTGACGCTGCGGCCGAACAGCGTGGTCGCGGAGGTGCTCTACGACGCGCGCACCAACCGCGCGAGTGGCGTGCGGGCGGTCGATGCCGATACGCTCGAGACGCTGGAGTTCGGTGCGCAGGTGGTGTTCCTGTGCGCCTCGGCGCTCGAGAGCGCGCGTATTCTCCTCAATTCGAAGAGCGCGCGCTTCCCGACCGGGCTCGGCAACTCGAGCGGTGAGCTCGGGCGCAACGTCATGGATCACGCCTTCGGCGCCGGCGCCGAAGGCACGCTTCCCGGCATGGAGGACCACAAGACCTTCGGCAAGCGGCCGAACGGCTTCTATGTGCCGCGCTTTCGCAACGTCACCGACAAACACCCGAAGTTCGTGCGCGGCTACGGCTTTCAGGGCGCCGCGGGCCGCGAGCGCTGGGAGCGGGGCGGGCGAACGCGCGGCTTCGGGGCGGATTTCAAGAGGGCGCTCCTCGAGGGCCTCGGCCCGTGGCGCGTGGGGCTCGGGGGCTTCGGCGAGTGCCTGCCGCGCTCCGACAACTACTGCACGCTGCACCCGACGCTCAAGGACAAGTGGGGCATGCCGGCGCTGCACATCCAGTGCACCTTCGGGCCGAACGAGCGCGAGCTGCTGAAGGACATGCGCGTTACGGCGGCGGAGATCCTGGAGGCGGCCGGAGCGAGAGACATCCGCACCTTCGACGATGAGCTCGCGCCGGGACTGTGTATCCACGAGATGGGTACGGCGCGCATGGGGCGGGATCCGAAGACTTCGGTCCTGAACGGGTGGAATCAGGCGCACGATGTGCGGAACCTGTTCGTCACCGACGGCGCCTGCATGACCTCCTCGGGGAACCAGAACCCGTCGATCACCTACATGGCGCTCACCGCGCGCGCCTGCGATTACGCAGTCGAGCAGCTCAAGCGCGGGGAAATCTGACAGTGGCCGGCCGGGTGTCCCGGCGGCGCTTCCTCGGCGCCGCGGCGACCTCGGCGGCCGCGCTCGCCCCGGCCGCAGCCGTGCTTGCGGGCGGCGGGGTTGAAAGCGGGGCGTCAGCGGCCGCCGGGGGCCGGCTCAAACAGTCGGTATGCCGCTGGACATTGCCGGGAGCGCTACCCGAGGTATGCCGGCGCGTCCGCGCACTCGGCCTCGGGGCGATCGATCTTCTGCATACCGACGAATGGGAGGTAGCCCGGGCCGCAGGGCTCACCTGCTCGCTGGGGTACGCGAGCAGGCGCGATCAGTTCATCGAGAACGGCTTCAACGACCCCGCGAACCATGCGCTGCTGATCGAGGAGCTCACGGCGGCAATTCCGCTCGCCGCCGCGGCGGGCGTGCCCAACGTGATCGCGATGTTCGGCAACCGGCGGGGCCTGAGCGACGCACAGGGTATCGCCAATTGCGCGGCGGGACTCGCCCGGGTGGCGCCGGTCGCCGAGCGGCACGGCGTCACGGTGTGCGTCGAGCTCCTGAACAGCAAGGTCGATCACCCGGACTATCAGGGCGATCACTCGGCCTTCGGCGTGGCGGTGATGGAGAAGGTGGGATCGCCGCGCGTGAAGCTCCTCTACGACATCTATCACATGCAGATCATGGAGGGGGACATCATCAGCACCATCGGCCGGCACCGGCGCTGGATCGGCCACTTCCACACCGGTGGAGTACCCGGCCGGCACGACATCGACGACACCCAGGAGCTCAACTATCACGCGGTGGCGGGGGCGATCGCCGACGGTGGGTTCGAAGGCTACGTCGCGCACGAGTTCACGGCGAAGAGCGAGCCCTATGCAGGGCTCGCCGCGGCGTGCCGGATCTGTCAGGTGTAGTGGAATCCCTACACTCCGCCGCGGGTCCAGGTACTGAAAATGTAAGCAGGCTGGCAGCCGGCGCGGTCTCACCCCAGAATAGCGGCGGCAGAGACAAACACCCCTCATGAAATATCTGCCGCTCATCTGGTCCGGCGTCTGGCGCAAGCCGGGCCGCACCGTCCTCATCTTCCTGCAGGTGGCGATCGCCTTCGTGCTCTTCGGCGTGCTGCAGGGGCTGAAAACCGGGATCGAGCACGCGGTGGAAGCGGCCCGCGCCGACCTGCTGATCGTCCACAGCCGCCAGGACTTCATTTTCTCCGGGCTGCCGCTCGGCCTGCTCGAGCAGATCCGGTCGCTGCCGGGAGTAAAGCTGGCGGAACCCGTGGAGCTTTTCGGAAGTTACTACCAGAAACCCGAGAACGGCATGCTGATCGTGGCCGTGAGACCGGACAAGAATTGGACCGACGCCTTTACCTTCAATGTCGCGCCGGAGCAGCTCGCGGCCTTCGCCAGGAGTCGTACGGCCGCGCTGGTCACCGAGTACGCCGCGCAGAAGTACGGCTGGAAGATCGGCGACCACATCCCTCTCGTGAGCCAGGTGGCTAACAAGGATCGCTCAACCACCTGGGCGTTCGACGTCGTCGGCACCTTCACCGACAGCGACTTCACCCCCGGGCGCTACAAGATCCTGGCCAACTATGACTACTACGACCAGGGACGTGTGAGCAACACGGGCACGGTGAATCACTTCAACGTGTCGGTGGCCGATGCCGGCCAGGCGGTAGCCGTGGCCGATGCGATCGATCGGTTGTCTCTCAACTCCTCGCACGAGACCAAGACCGAGTCGATACGCGAGCTCGCGCAGCAGCAGGTCCAGCAGATCGGCGATCTCGATTTTCTGGTCCACGCGGTGGTGAGCGCCGTGCTCGCGGCACTGCTGTTCGCGACTGCGACGATGATGATGCAGTCCGTCAGGGAGCGCACCTCCGAGCTGGCGGTCCTCAAGACCATCGGCTTTACCGATCGTGCCGTGTTCCTGCTGGTGCTCGTCGAGGCGGTGCTCGTGTGCATCGCGGCCGCGGCCTGCGGGCTGGCTCTGTCGACGGCGGTCTTCCCTTACGCGGCGCGCATCGTATCCGGGCTCACGATGCCCCCGGTTACCGTCGCGGCAGGTCTCGCGCTCGCCGTCGCGCTGGCGGTCGTAAGCGCCGCGATGCCGGCGCTACGCGCCGCGCGGCTGCGCGTGGTGAGCGCGCTCGCGGAGCGCTGAAGCGCAATGAACTTCCTGGCGCAATTTCTGGCCCTGCTGCGCATGAATCTGGCGAATGAACGCTCGCGGCTCGGCTCGGTGCTGACGATCGTCATCGGCGTGAGCTGCACGGTCGCGGTGCTCGTCTCGATGCTCGCCATGGGAACGGGGGCGCGCGCGCAGGCCGAAGGCGATGTGCACGACGACGAGGCCATCGTTATCGCCCAGGGCGCG
>DASQIP010000115.1:0-52541 GCA_035631515.1 Steroidobacteraceae bacterium | reverse complement strand
CAGAATTGTCGGATGTAAATACATAAGTACATCTCCAGTAGTGTGCCGGCGGATAGGGGCCATACTGATCTGCTTTGCAGTGAGCAATCCGCTGCAGTCTGATGAAGGAATACTGCTATGAATCTTGTACGTTGGGATCCGATTCGTGAGATGGATCAGTTTTTTGCCCGACCGCTTGGCAGCTTCATGGGCCAGTGGCCGCGTTTTGCGGCAGACACGGACGAGGGGGAGCCCACCTGGACGCCCACGCTCGATGTGAGTGAGACGGACAGCGAGTATCTCGTTCGCGCCGACTTGCCGGCCGTTAAGAGAGAGGACGTCAGGGTCACGGTTGACAACGACGCAGTCACCATCGCTGGCGAGCGAAAGTTCGACAAGGAAGAGAACAGCGAGAGAGTTCACCGCCGGGAGTGTTTCCGCGGCACGTTCTCCCGCAGCCTTTCGCTACCCGAGAACGCCAATACGAGCGGCATTCGTGCGGAAAGCAAGGACGGAGTTTTGACGGTGCATATCCCGAAGACGAAGGCCGAACGGTCCAAGGCGATAGAGATTAAGGTTCAGTAACGAAGAGTCGGGCTGGCCCGTCGTCCGGCTTTCGGCCGAGGACGGCGGGCAGCAGCCACCGACGGTCACCGCTGGGAGTAAGCTTACTGCGCGGGTGCGCGAACTCGCCTGCCTGTGCCTCGACGTACGCAGAGGAGCCCGGCGATGAATATCAAGATCGAGGTCGTTGAGCGCGCCGGCTGGTGGCATGTAAGGGTCTGCGGATTGCGGCATTCGAGGTACCGCTCGCTGGCGGGCGCCAGACGTGGCGCCAGGTTGCTCGCGGCGCGCGTGCAGAAGCTCCGGGTACAGGCACGCAGCAGAGCGGGCCGCATGCGGCTCGGGCAGCGCCTGCGCGTCGCCCACTGCGAGCTGTACTGCATCCGGACGCTGCTGCGCGGGCGGCGCTGACCGTCCCCTATCCCAAAACGAGAGTCCCTTATGAACGAGGAAGCGCTGAACCTCAGCATACGAAAGTTCTTGAAAGCGGTCGGCATCAGCTCGCAGCGAGCGATCGAGCATGCCGTCGCCGATGCTGCCGCCGGGGGTGCCATCGCCGGTACAGAATCATTTCCCGCGAGAATGACGTTGGAGATTGCCGGGCTCAAGTTGAACGTGGTATTTACCGGCGACATTCATCTTCAATGAGCGCAGTGCGGCGCACGCGACCCGTAACCCCTTCGCAAGCTGGCGGACCACCGCCGCCCCCGAGGAGCTCACCATGGCAAAGCTGAAGCTGACCTACTTCGATTTCGACGGCGGCCGCGGTGAGCCCGCGCGTCTGGCCCTGCACATCGGCGGCATCGCCTTTGAGGACCATCGCGTCGCGGGCAAGGATTGGCCTTCCTTTCGCGATCAGACGCCGTTCTGGGCGATGCCCACGCTCGAAGTGGACGGCAGGGTCGTGTCGCAGTCCAACAGCATCAACCGCTACGTCGGCAAGCTGACCGGCCTCTATCCCAAGGACGACTGGCAGGCGCTGCTGTGCGATGAGGTCATGGACGTAGCCGAGGACCTCGGCACCCGCATCGGTCACACCATTGACCTGCCCGAGGACGCCAAGAAGAAGGCGCGCGAGGAACTGGCTGCCGGGCGTATGACGCGTTACCTGGAGCAGCTGCAGGCGAGGCTGAAAGCAGCCGGCGGCGAGCACTTCGCCGATCGGCGCCTCACGGTGGCGGATCTCAAGATCTTCATGCTGGTCCGCTGGTTGCGGTCCGGGGTGCTCGACCACATCCCGAAAGACCTCGTGGACCGCGTCGCGCCGCTCCTCGTCAAGCACTTCGAGCGCATGGCGAGCCATCCGGGCATCGCGGAGTACTACAAGCGTCGCAAAGCCGCTTAGCTACACGAGAGGCAGCTGCGGGTCCGCGGCGGGATAGACGACGGTCGCGTCGGGTCGGACGATCGCGCCCGGGGTCGGCTGCGCGGCCTCGAGGCGCCCGTGCTCCATGATGTGGAAGACCGCTTCATGGTGGGCAATGAGATAGTCCGTGACGATGCGGCGGTGGCATCGCCACCAGACGGCTTCCGAGCACATGATCGCGCAGCGCCGCTCTCGTCCCTCCTCCAGCAGCCGCAGCAGAGCCACGCGAAAGTCTTCCGAGAGCGCGTAGTCCGCATAGTTGTGGAAGCTCTCGTTCGTCCAGAAGGCGTTCACCTCGGGCGCGACGGTCCGGGATTTCGGACGCAGGCCGCCTAAGGCCGCCATGTGCTCATAGGAAATGTCAGCAGCCGCGAGAGCTGCCGGGAGCGTGTCCCTGTTGAACTGCGGATTGGTTCGTGACCTCGGAACGGTGCGGAGGTCCGCGAGGAGCTGAACTCGAGCGCTTCTCAATAGCCCGATGAGCTCAGCGAGGCTCCGGGTGGAGTGCCCGATGGTGAAGAACGGAATCTTCGAACCGGCGTCCATGAATCAATAGGTTACCCCGGCTCCGAGGGGCCCGCGGGGCCTGGGCCTGTGATGCCCTAAAGTTTTTGCCGGGGAGGCCGATCGAACACACCGGGGACCTTGTATCCGCGCCGGGTGCCCACATCGAGGGGCGTCGTGGGTTGCACTGAAAAAAGCCGGCTGCTGGAGGAGTACGGCGCTGCCACGCAGCGTCTGTCGCAGGCCGTGGCGCGCTACGGTGGGAGCCTCGGCCTCGCGCCGGTCGAGCAAGCGCAGCTCGCGAAGATCATCGAAGAGGCGCGCCGTATCTATGGCCAGACGATGGCTGCGCTCGAGGCCCACCTGCTGCTTCACGGTTGCTAGTCGCGACGCCGCTGGTCAACCCGGCGCCGGACCCGTGCTGCCACTGTGCGCCGGGGCGCCCCGCCCGGAGTCTCACGAGCTGCACGAGGCAAAGAACGAGCAGGGCGACCGCGACCCAGGCGAACCAGTCCCCGAAGCGCACAAAGAGCGTCCGGTCGTGCGTCTGCGGCACGGACACGAGCAGCGAGCTGAAGGGCGCAGCGTCGCTCTTGATCTCGCCCAGGATCCGGCCGCGGTCGTCGCTCGCGAACAGCGACCCGCCCCTGGCGCTGCGTACGACGCTGAAGCCCGACTCGACGCCGCGCATGACCGCCATGTGCCCGTGCTGGATCCAGTCGAGGAAGAAGTCCCACGCCGGCACCAGCATGAGCCCCGCGCCTGCCTCACCGTAGCGGCGCGAGAGCTGCGTGAAATCCATGTCCTTGCAGATGGCCACTCCCCAGACTTCGGGACCCGTGCTCGAGCGCAGCAGCGTGAGCGAAGTACCCGGCGTGATGTTCGACTCGAAGGGCGGGAGCATGTGCTCCTTGTCGTAGGTCGCGACCGGTGCTCCCGGCGTATACACCCGTGCCTCGTTGTAGCGGAGCTTCGTCGGGTGCCCGACGCCCGGCGGCACGACCCGCAGCACGCCGGCGACCACGCGCACGTGAGACTCATCCGCCACCGCCTGCAGCGCGGCATCGAAGCGGTCGATGTCCGGATCGAGGACCTCGCCCACCTTCTCCGGCAGCACCACGACACTGGCGTGCTGCAGAGCGAGCGCTGCCACGGGGGCGGCATAGGCCGCAAAGAGCTGCTCGGTCGGCGCACCGTCCTGCGCCGGGTACTCGTTCGGACCGTCCGCAGCGACGAGCCCGACGATGGCGGGCACGCCGCCGGGCGGGATCGAGAGCCGCACCGCGCCGAAAACCAGCACCGCGGCGAGCACCGCCGCGGTAGTACCGACGATCCGATAACCCTCTCGTGACCCCTCGCGCCTGAGGCCGATCGCGAGCGCGAGCGCAGCCGGAAACGCCGCGAGCAGGAAGCTCATGCCCCAGGGTCCCGTGATGGACGCCAGCTGCAGGAAGGGCAGGAAGCGCAGCTGCGAGTACGCCAGGCTCCCGCCCGTGCCGTGCGGCGCGGCAAGGTTGAGGAACCATTCGAACGAGACCAGTAAGGCGGGAAAGGCGAGGAGCGCGGTCCAATGCGCACGGCGGCGCACCAGGGCTCTATAGAGCAGCACCGCGAGCGCATACACCAGCCCCTCGGTGAGGTAGATACGCACGAGGAGCCCCCGCGGCAGGTGCAGTGCGCCGTGCAGCAGACCCCAGATGTTGAGAGTCCCGAGGATCATGGCGCCACCGGCGGCGAGCGCCGCGCTGCGGGCACTCGCGTCGCGGGCGTAGAGCAGCACCGGCACGGGTGCGAGCCACATGAGGGGCCAGGAGGGATCGAGTCCGGTGCCGAACCAGATCAGCACGGCGGTGGCGAGCGTGACGATCGCCCCGAGCTCCCCGCGACTCACGGCAAATGCGAATGCCATCGAAGGCACACTACGCCCGCAGCTCAGCGGGCGGCTACCCGGGACTTACCCCACGCGACCGCCAGGATCCCGGCGATGCTGTCCCGGAACGCATCGGCGCCGCTCACGTTGGGATGGGCGGTCGGGTTCTCCTGACAGATGAGCTCCTGCTCCGGGTGTGTCACGCCGTAGTGTGAGCGGCACAGCGCGCCGCGCTGAGAGTAGCGCTGGTCGGGGTCGGCGGGCTCGGGCACGCTCCAGAGCCGCGAGTCCTTGCCGGTACCGTAGGAGTACTTCGGATCCCGGGGCACCGTCGCGAGAAAGGCGCGCACCGAGTCGCTCACGGGTTGCGGCCTCACATGCCCGGTGGCCGGACACTGAGCCGCATTCGGGTCGTTCGCATCGTGGGTCTTGCCATCGACGCTCGCAACCGCCCAGTCGAAGCACCTTTCGCTGGTATCGAGGAATGCGTAACTGTTGTCGCTCCATTTCTGCAGGGTCGCGCCGGGGTTCGCGAGTACCTCGAGGTCGGTCAGGTGCGTTCCGAGCTTCTGCTCGGCCTCGAGCTGTGTCTTGAGGAGGCTTTCGACATCGTGGAAGCCCGCCAGCTCCTGGGGCGTGAAGTCGACGGGCTTCTTGGTGAGCGCAAGTCCCACCGGAGAGGATTTGTTCGAGATGATGAGCCAGTAGTTGGACACGATGACGGTCGCGTACGGAAAATGCTTCTCCGCCTGCCGGAGCGCGCTCAGCATGTGGTCGGAGCACCAGCGGTGGGCGCGCCGCGTGATCTCCTCCTTGTCCGCGCCGCTCAGCGGAAATGGCAGCGCGACCTTTTCGGGGCTGACGTCGTTGATGCACCCATCGAGCAGCACGAGCTCGGCGTCCCTGTATTGCCCGGCCGCCGCCGCTTCCTGCTGCAGCGTCGTCGGCAGGCCCGCATTCAGGTCGCCGGGCGGACGCTGATCGCTCGGGACGAGCGGCTCGTAGCAACTGTTGCTCTGATCGGCGATCTTCGCTCCCGAGTGCGCGTAGCTGACCAGGCGGACGGACCGCCCGGTCCCGTCCGCGACGTATTGCGCGACGAGGTGGACGTACTTGTGCTCATCGTCGAGGCCGTTGCCCCACATGGCCGAGTCGCCGAAGGCCAGCATGGTGAGCGGCGTCGTGAGACCCGCGCGCATCGGATTCGAGAGCGTGTGTGTGGGGTTCCTCGGGGCCACTTCGAATACGCTGGTCGGTACCGTTTCGGCAGCCGCAGTGCCCGGGTGCACGCACGGTTGGCTCAGAGCCTCGAGGCTCTGTGCCCCCGCGGGTGAGGAAACCATTGACGCCACAGCGCACCCGGCAAGGACCGGAAGACTCACCATCGATAACCGGCGCATGACTCCTCCCTGTGGCGCCTCGCACCGGCAGCCCGGCGGCCGGTGCGGAGCTGCCTTTGACAGCCGTCCGGCCGGACTATCCGGATCATTCGCGCGGGAGTGATGATGGGCGGCTGTGCCGAAAGGACTAGGCGTCGCCGCACCGCGAATCCCGCCAGGCAGCCCGCGCCCGGCTGCGCAGATCACGTACGTTGCCGGCGCTGCCCGCGAATCAGTCGTGCGCCGCTATCGTGACCAGCGTGAGTCCGTCGGGCGCAATCTCGAGCGTCAGAGTGCCGCCCTCGAGCGCTCGCGTGACGGGCGCCGGCAAGGCGGCCGCCGAGCGCAGCTCGGCGAGCTGCCCCTGGGTCGGGTACTGCGGCGCGCCCATCTTCTGGTAGGCGATGTGTACGTTGCCGTGCTCGCCGTCGATGGACTGCACGGTGGCCGTGCCCGCGGCGCTGTGCTTCAGGACCAGCGTCACTTTTCGGGTCGCGGTGTCGCTCGCGCCAACCTCGCGGTAATTCCAGAGCGCGAGCACCAGTGTGCCGTCGTGACGGCGCGTCAGGAGCGCGCCCTCGGTGTCCGGCGAGAAACGCTCTGCGCCCAGCTGGTGCAGGAGAGCGAAAGCGTTGAAGGCCGGTTTCGGAATGCCGCCCGCGGCGAGCAGGCCGAAACCGCCGTAGAACGGCGTCTTGACGACGCCGCCCTCCTCGAAGACGTCGGAGAACGTCCAGTACGACATGTCATCGACGAGGCCGTCGCATTCATGGACCGTCTGCGCGAGCCACGGCCCCATGTAGGGCGCGTCCGTCACCTGCGGGTGGTTTGCGAAGCTTGCGTTGAACTCGCTCCAGATGAGGGGGAGCGACGGCATCGCCGAGGCGCGGATCTCGCCGTGCACCTTCTGCACCGCCCGGCACACCATGTGCTCGCGGGAGATCGCTTCGTTCGTTCCGAAGACGTCCTTCGAGGTGTCGTCTCCGTAGACATGCGTGGATACGAAGTCGACCGGGACGTGTTCCTGCCGGCAGTGCTCGATGAAGGCGGCGACCCACGCCGCCTGAGCCGTCGCCGGACCGCCGACCCGGATGCGTGCATTCACGGCCTTGAGGCTCCTCGCGGTGTGGTCGTACAGCGTCCAGTACGTTGCCTGACGCGGATTGCCGCCCCAGAAATCGAGATTGGGCTCGTTCCACACCTCGAAATACCACTGGCTCACCTCGTCGATGCCATAGCGCTCGATCAGGTGGCGGGCGAGCGCGGCGATGAGCGCATCCCAGCGGCCATAGTCCTTCGGCGGCGAGACGAACGGACGGTACCAGAAGGTCTGGCGCAGCTCGTTGCTCGCCAGCTTCTCCGGCATGAAGCTCAGCTCGACGAACGGGCGCACGCCGTTGGCGAGCAGGCCGTCGTAGACCTGGTCGATGTAGGAGAAGTTGTAGACCGGCTGTTCACTCTTGTTCTCGGAATAGAGGCCGAGCTCGTCGTGCAGAATGGCGTGAAAGCGCACGTAGCGGAAGTCGGTGATCTTGCGCACCGCGCGCAGGTCATCGCGATAGCTCTCGCGTAAGCTGAGCGCGGCGCGCCCCGAGCCGAACATGCGCTCCCAGAAATGCGGGAACGGACGCGCCGCCGCGCTCGCATCGACCACGATACGGGTGTCCGCGGCCTCAACCGCCGCCGAGGCTACGGCCCCGGCCAGAACCAGCAGAGCGGTGAGCATCGGCCGTGTGCGCGAGCGTCCCTGATCGCCTTGGGCATGACAGGTCGTCATCACTTCTCTCCTTTGCCGGACTCGCTGGCGTGGGTCAGCCAGCCGCCTGTGAATCCCGCGCGCTCGAGGCCGCGGCGGATGTAAGGGTTGCCTCGCATGACGCGCCACACGAGGCCGCTCCTGAAGTTCTCGAGCATCGCCAGGATCGGACCCTGGTCGATGCCGAGGTAGTCGCCATCCACCCAGCCCGCATTCCCCGGCGACTCCGGCTGTGCGGAGTCGGTGAAGCTCGGGTTGAAGGCGTCGCGAAAGCCATAGGTGGAGTAGATCGACGCCCCGAAGCGCGCGTGCATTTCGCGGGCCGCGGGGATCACGATTTCCGGCGCAAAGGGGAGCGAAGCGAGTGCTGCGGTCGGAGCCAGGGTACCGTCGTCGACCACGCCTTCGAGGCCCACGCCGCGGGCGGCATAGCCCTTGAACCGCCGCGCTCCGAGCTGCACGTGCGAACGCCGCCCGGCGGGTCCGTCGCTGGCCGTGAGACCCCAGATGTTCGCGCCGTAGCCGCGAAAGTGGCGCGGGTTGTCGAGCGCGTAGCTGCGCTGCGCATAGGTTGCGCGGCGGCTGTTCTCGAAATAGTCGAGGCCGTGCCGGCCCATCCACTCATCGCGTATGCCGCGAAAATCGATCCAGACGTGCGAGTACTGATGCCCGAACAGGGGCGCGAAGCTCAGGTGGGTCTGCCCGTAGAGCGTGCCCCAGTGTTTGTCATAGGTGCTGGTCCAGGCACGCCAGGCGCCCGGCGCCGCCGGGTGCGTCGGCGAGCCGAGCGCGAGCACGTACAGGATCATCGCCTCGTCGTAGCCCAGCCAGTCGTCACTCTCGAAGCCGTGCTCCGGCGTCCAGCCCATCGTGATGGCGGGCGGATGGTGCGCGGCCCAGTTCCAGTCGACGCGCCGATAGAGGTCGTCGGCCAGTGAGCGGATCTCGCGCTCTTCAAGCTCGTCCCGATCGAAGTAGGACTGGCAGAAGAGTACCCCGGCGAGCAGCAGGGTCGTGTCTATGGTCGAGAGCTCCGTGCGCCGCACGCGCGCGCCGCTCTTCAGGTCGAGGAAGTGATAGAAGAAGCCGTGCACGTGGCTCGTGGCCGCGAAGTACCTGAGCGTCGTCAGTACCCGCGCGCGCGCCGCCTCACGGGTGATGTAGCCGCGCTCGACGCCGATCGGGTAGGCGGTCAGCCCGAAGCCGACCGCGGCGATGCTCGCGTCCGCGCCGCTCGGGAAGCGGTCCGGAACGAGCCCGTTGGCGGGATTGGTGGTCTCCCAGAAATAGTCGAACGTGCGCTTCTCGAGGTCGTCGAAGAGCCCGTCCAGGGCGAGCGGCTCGGCCGCTGGAGCGGCAGCTGCGGCGGCCATCGCCGTCCGGGCGGCCGCATCGCCCGCGGCGCCCGACCCGCACAGCCCGCAGACTCCGCAGGCCAGGAGCGCCGCGAGCAGCCGGCGTCGGCCCGTCGCGGGCTCGGGCGCAACCGCGGCCGTCACGGCCGGGACCCTTCAGGCCGACTCACCGCGTGCTTCCGGTGGCGGCATCGAGCTCGTGCAGCATCGCGCCGATTTCCGGGTTCGCCATGAAGCTCTTCCACACGAGCCCGGTCCGGTAGTTCTCGACCATGACCACGATCGGCGCCTGATTGAGTCCCATATAGATCGGCGAGATCCAGTCGGCCTGCTGGTTGAACGCATCACGCGGTCCGTAGATGTCCCAGAGGCCGGCGCCGAGGTCCCGGTAGTAGTGCTTGAGCGCCGCCATCGAGGCCTCGGGCGTATAGGGAAAGGACGAGAGCGCCCCGGTGGGAGTCAGCGTGCCACGGTCGTCGGCGGCGTCGGGCGCGTGGGCCACATAGCCGTCGGGGCCGTCGCTTGCCGTGAGTCCCCAGGCGTCCGCGCCGTATCCCTTGAAGTGTTTCGGGTCGGCGATGCAATACGCCCGGTTGATCAAGGCGATGTTGCGGTTGTTCCCGAAGTACGAAGAGGTGAACCGGTCGCCGAGACTGTGAGGGTCGAGCCCGAAGAACGAATAGTGGGTGAAGAACAACGGGCCTCCGGTGCCGACGCCTACGTCCAGCTTGATCCCGTAGTAGGCGTGTCCGTTGCCGTAGTGATCTCCGTCCGTCGAGCCTCCCCATCCCTGCCGGTATTCGAGCGCGCGCGGATCCTGGCTGGCCCAGCCCGAGTAATACAGCGTCGCCGGGATGGCGTGCGTCGGCGAGGCGATCCCGAGCATATACGTGATCATGACTTCGTTGAAGCCGATGAGCGGATGGCGGATTTGCCAGCCCCACTCGCTCGACCAGTGCCAGTACAGGAACGGCGACTTCTCCGGGTCCGGCCCCCGGTACCAGTCCCACTCCACCGTCTCCCACAGCCGGCTGATGCGCTCGAACAGATCGCGCTCCGGGCTGCTCGAGCCGTAGAAGTACTGCCGCGCGGCCAGCAGTCCCTCCATCAGAAACGACGTCTCGACCAGATCTCCACCGTTGTCGAACATGCCGAAGACCGCCATGGTCCTGCCGGTGCCGCCGTCCATGTAGTGCGACCAGGCGCCGTGATAACGCTGCGCGTGCTCGAGGAAATCGACGATCTTCGTCAGCCGCTCGACCCCTTGCGCCCGCGTGATGAACCCGCGGTCGACGCCGACGATGAGCGCCGCGATCCCCATACCGCTCGCGCCCGTCGCGACGATCCGGTCGTCGCCGGGAATATTCTCGCGCGTCATCCCCGAGTGCGGATCGGCGCCTTCCCAGTAATAGAGGAAGCACGCTTCCTGCAGCATGGTGAGCAGCTCATCGTCGCTCAACTCGCGAGTCGCGGCGCTGGCCGGCGCCGAGAGCGCCGATGTTCGATAACGCCAGTCCGCGGCCGCGACTTTGTACTGCGCGGTGATCCCCGGCTTGCCCAGAAAGTCCGCGTAACGTTCCCGTCCTGCGAGCTGGATGCCGATGGGCTCGTATGCCTTGCCGTCCAGTGAGCGGTAGACGACGTAGCGCGCGAGCGCGGGACTCTCCACCGGATCCCAGCGCACGACGACGTGGCGGTCGTAGCCGGTCGCGCGCACCTGTTGCGGAACCCCCGGCGCAGGTGCCGGCTCTTCCGGCGGGTCGTCGGCGACGCGAATCTCGTCGATGATCAGCGTGTGCCGTGCGCCATCGGCGCGTCCCTGATGAAAGATGACACTCGCCAGAAACTCGGGGCGGAACGGGTAGATCGAGGCCGTGGAGAAATCCGCGAGCGGGATGCGCGCCTCAACCCAGCGGCCGGCCGGGAGCTCGCCGGTATACTTTCCGAGCGGCAGGGGCGCGGTGAAGGCAGCGGGCAGTTCCGCAACCTGTAATCCCTGCATTGCATCGGAGAGCAGGAGCTGCGGCAGATCGGCGGCTGCAATCGCGGCAGGGGCGTAAAGCCACAGGTAGAGATTGCGGCCGCTGAGCTCGGGGTAGCGATTACGGAAGGCATCGACGCGCACTTCCGCTTCCCAGCCCCCCTCGGGCTTCGATTCCCACTTCAGGCGCAGCGCATTCGGCGGCGTCCTGAACGTGGCCGTCTCGACCGGAAGGCGCGCGTTGCCCGCGACCTCGAGGTAGCTCTCGCCGTTGGCAGTGCCGCGGCTGTTGAAGTAGGCATCGGGGGTCAGGCTGTTGTCGAAGACCACGTGCCGGTAGTAATCGGAGGCGCGCGCCGGCACGCAAGACAGCGCGATCGTCGCGAGCAGCGAGGCGAGCCCATACACGCTGCGGCGCAAGCCGGATTTGCGAGACTCCATGTCAGTACTTCCCGCGGCCTGCTACACGGCCGCACAATGGCGGGCGATGAAGTCCTCGTGTCTGGGCATGATCGAGACGCACGACGCGATGACCTTCTCGATGCCCTCGACGAATGCCCTGAGATCGGCGTCGCTCACCCAGTCGACGGCCGGGTGGAAGCTCCGCGGCGTGATTCCCTGCCCGAGCATCACCTGCACCCAGCTGGTAGCCGCGAAGAGCTCGGTGTGGTTGCGGTAGAAGCGGCCGGCGTCGGCGAACAGGGCGATGTACTCGCGCAGCGAGTCGGGAATGCTCATGTTGCGGCAGTAGCGCCACAGCTCCGAGTCGCCGCGCTCGGTGGCGCAGTAATGCAGGATCAGGAAGTCGCGGATACGCTCGAATTCGAACTGAGCCTGTGAGTTGTAGGTCTGCGCGAGTACCGGATCGAAATCCCGGCGCGGAAAGAGCTGCACGAGCCTGAAGATCCCCGACTGGATGAGGAATATGGCGGTGGACTCGAGCGGCTCGAGGAAACCGCCGGCCAGCCCGATGGCGACGACGTTCTTGTCCCACATCCGGGTGCGCTTGCCGGCGGCGAACCGGATCGGCCGGGAGGCATCGGCGAGCGGCTTGCCGTCGAGGTTCTTCAGGAGCACCGCCAGGGCCTCGTCGTCGCTCACGAAGCGGCTGCTGTAGACGTGGCCGTTGCCGGTGCGATGCTGCAGCGGAATGCGCCACTGCCAGCCCGTCGCGCGCGCGGTCACACGGGTGTAGGGCGTCGGCGGCGCCACTTTCTCGCAGGGCACCGCGATCGCCCGGTCGAGCGGCAGCCAGTGCGTCCAGTCCTCGAACGGCGCGCCGAGCGTGCCCCCGATCAGCAGCGCACGGAATCCCGTGCAGTCGATGAACAGATCCCCCGCCACCGTCGTGCCGTTCTCGAGGCGGATGCTTTCCACGAAGCCGCTCGCGCCGTTCTGCTTCACCTCGACGACCTTGCCCTCGACGCGCCGCGCGCCGCGGCCTTCCGCGTAGCTGCGCAGGTAGCGGGCATAGAGCGCCGCGTCGAACTGATAGGCATAGACGATGTCGGCGAGCGGCGTGTTCGCGGGCGCATCGGCCGGCGGCACCAGAAACCGGCCCTGGGGCGCGGCCAGCGTGTTGATCGAATAGTGGCCGATGTCCTTCGCCAGGCCGAGCTTGCGGGCCTTGAGCCAGTACTGGTGAAAGTCGAGGAGCCCGAGGCTTCGGCCGATGGTGCCGAAGCCGTGCATATAAGAGTCGCCCACGCGGCGCCAGTCGTTGAACTGAATGCCGAGCTTGAACGTGCCCTTGGTCCCGCGCACGAAGTCCACCTCGGCGATCTCGAGCAGGCGGTTGAAGTCGCGCAGGTGCGGGACCGTCGACTCGCCGACCCCGATGATGCCGATCTCCTCGGACTCGACCAGCGTCACCTCGAGCCGCCTGCCGAAGGACTTGGTGAGTGCCGCAGCCGTCATCCAGCCCGAGCTGCCCCCGCCGACGATGACGACGGAGCGCAGCGGCTCGCCGGATGTCTGCATGGAGTCTTGGGGGTTCACTCCCTCGAACGCAGGCGCACAGACCTCTCAGGTCACCACGTGAGCTGCCCCGTGAGCTTGAGGGTGCGCGGGAAGCCGACGATGTTGCCGTTCGCCTGGTAGTGCGGTTGCGGGATGACCGGATACGACGGGGACCAGATCGCCGAGTTCGGATCGTAGTTGACGTAGTTGAATATATTCAGGACGTCGAAGCGAACCGTACCCTTGATGTCCCAGAAGACCTTGAATCCCTTCGCCAGCGACAGGTCGAGGTCCCGGTAACCGATGGCGTTCGGGATCTTGGCGTTGATCGGATAGGCCCCGCTGTTGATGTTGTTGCACGTATTGATGGGGCAACCGAGGATCGTATCCACGTAAGTCGCCGAGTCGATCTCGCCTCGGCCCGTGAGCGTGAAGCCCCCCGGCAGGTCGTAGCTGCCGGTTGCGACGATGCGGTGCTTCGGCACCGCCGTCGACGGCAGCAGCGGGTAGACCTTCGGGTTGGGCAGATCGAACAGATAGCCATTCGGGTTGCCCGCGTAAGGATTGGTCCCGCCAGCGACGTTGTTCTGGTAGGCATTCGAGAAAGTGTAGGCGAAGGACGCACTCCACCCGGAAGCCACCGTGTACGCCTTGTTGAGCGACAGTGTGAGCTGCTGGTTGGTGTCCTCGCCGGCGTTGTCCCAGAGGATGAGCGCGCCGTAGCCCCGCAGGCTGCCGAAGGCGCCCCACGGGTTGCCGTTGGTGCTGTAGTAGGAACCGTCGGCGTAACGCAGCCCGAGATGGCCGATGAGGGCGTCGTAGCTCTTGATGTCCGACAGCACGAGCGCCGCATCCCAGTCCGCGAGGCGCGTGCGGAACCCGAGGCTGAACTGATCGGAATGCGGCGCCTTGATGTTGTTGTTGATCATGTCCACTTCATGCGACGAAGTGGACACCGGAATGGTCGCCAGCCCCGCCGCCGTCAGGTAGATCGGGTTCCAGGCGTAGCAGTGATTGGCCGGATTCACGTCGGCCGCGGTCGCGCAGGGGCCGAACGAATCCTGTGTGTAAGGCGTCGGGAAGTAGATCTGCGGGTTGTTGTACAGCCCCACCTTGGTCGTCTCGTACGACAGCTGGTTGAAGAGCGTCCGGTCGAACGAGCGGCCATAGCCGCCGAAGACCACGTAGTGCTGATCCGCGTTGATGTCGTACGCGAATCCGAAGCGCGGCTGGAACTGGTTCGTCGGTGCCTTGCGATTCGAGCCGGTACTGATGTAGTCGTTGATGTTGATCGCGGGATTCGCCGGGCCCGGGTTGGCGCCCGGGAACGACTGGGCGAGCAGCTGCGCGTAGGTCACCGCCGGGTTGTAACCCGGCAGCGCCCCGGGCGAGTTGAGCGCGCTGACCACGCTCGCCGGCGTCATATAGTCCTCGAACAGGGGCACCTTCTCGTAGTCCCAGCGCAGTCCGAGGTTCAGCGTGAGGTGGGGGTTCACCGTCCAGTCGTCCTGGAAGTACACGCCGAACTGCTTGTCCTTCGAGTCGACGCGCGGCGCGCCGACGCCGGGGAAGCTCACCGGGAACTGCACCAGGTACGGATTCGTATAGACACCGGTGCCCGTGAGCGCCTCGAAGTAGACCGCGTCGTTGAGATCGAGCGTACCCGCCGCCGCGACCAGGTCGATGGCCTGGAAGCGCGCGCCCACCTTCATGGTGTTGTCCGGGATGGCGGTAATGGTCAGGTCATCCTGAATCCCGCTGCCCGACTGCTCGTAACGGAATCCCACCCCGGCTCCGGGGCCGTTGACGTTGATGATCGGATCGTTGGGGGCGAGGTTGGGAAAGTTCGGGAAATAGTGGTAATCGAACTGCTGGTTGGGCGCGGCGTTGGTGTTCGAGGTGGTGTTCTGATGCGTGAGCCGCACCTCGTTCAGCAGGTTTTGCCAGCTGTGCACCCACAGCAGCATGTAATGGTAGTCGTCGTTCTTGTAGTGTGACGCCGCCGAGGCCGCCGTCTGGCCGGCCGCGCCCTGCAGCGAACGCTCGTCGCGGATCTTGGCGGTGAACTCCAGGCGATCGGCCTCCGTGGGCTCGTAGTCGATCTTGCCGAAGCCCAGAGTCTCGCTGAAGGGATTGGTGGTGGGCCCGAACTGCGAGGCGACGTCCGGCGGCAGCTGCGGGATGACGACCGCCGGATCGACTCCCCCACCCGGAGACACCACGTTCTGCTCCGACAGCGTCTTGCGCTCGAAGGTGACGAAGAAATGCATCTTGTCCGGGATGATCGGGCCGCCTTCGGAGGCGCCGAATTCCCAGCTGGGCGCCGGTGACTTCGGGCGGCCTGCCGCGGCCTCCGAGGCGGTGTCCGCGCGCAGGTTCTGGTTGGTGAAGGTGAGGAAGGACCCGCCCTCGAAATGGTTGGTGCCCGAGCGGGTCTGGGCCACGATGATCGAGCTCGCCGCGTCGCCGAATTCCGCCTTGTAGTTCGAGGTGATGACCTTGTATTCCTGGATCGCGAGCTGCGGGAAGGGGTTGCCCGGGTCGCCGGCCTGGCCGGGACCCTCCTGTCCCGACACGCCGCCGAAGACGTAGTCCTTCTGACTGACACCGTCGATGTAGACGTTGATGTTGCTGGTGAGCTGCGCACCACCGCGCAGGCTGGTGTTGCCCTGGCTGTCGACGCTGAACTGCATGCCCGGTACCTGATTGGCGAACTCGAGGAAGTTGCGCGTGTACTGGGGCAGCTTGTCGATGTCGTGCAGCGAGACCACTTGCCCGACTTCCGAGGTCAGCGCTTCCTGATGCACGACCCGGGAACCGGTGACCGTGACCAGGGCCAGCTTCAGGTCCACGGTGGTCGTCGTGGCCACCTGCAGCGTGACGGGCTGCTCGGTGCCGGGACCGGCATCGGCGGTGTAATCACCCGGCGGTAGCCCGGGGATCACGAAGCGCCCGTCACCGCCTGCCACGCTGTGGCGCGTAACCCCGGTGGCGTCGCTGTGTACGGTCACGGTGGCGCCCGGCGCGGCGTACCCGGCCAGCGTGGCGTCGGCCGTCTGAGCGAGGACGATGGAGGGCGCCATCAGTGCCGCCGCCACTGCGGCGGCCACCGTCATGCGCGCCCTGGGTGCCGGTGATGCCAACAAACGATCGCCACGCCGAAATCGCTGCTTGCTCATGGAGACTCCCTGGGTGCGCATGTCTCGCGCGCGGTGAGCCGCGCGGACCGATTGGACTGATTGAGGAAGGAGCGGAACATAACTGGGAAGCCGGGCCCGCGGGAAGACCCGGGCGCTGACGCAGACGCGCTTAGGACTTGTGCGTTGCGCGCAACGCCTGTGCAGCTCACCCCTGACCCCTCCCCGACTGCCTCAGTGCAAGCGTTTACATCATCGGTGTAAACGCTTGCCTACGGCTTTGCAGGCAGCGTACTCCTTGGCCGGTGGATGTCAAGAAGGCGCCACAGTCGCCCATCGTCACGAGCGGAGTGCCGACACTCCGGCGGACCCGGGGTCTTGACCATGCACTGACCATGCACCGCCCCGAGCGCGCCCGGCCCGAGCGCGGCGAAGCCTGCGCCTGCGTCAGAGGTTCCCTTCGGTCAGCGAAGTCCCGTGGCGGTACCCGCGATCAATGAAAGCCGGCCAGCGTCATCGCCGCAGCGACCTCGGGGTTGCTCATGAAGGTCTGCCACACGAACCCGCTGCGCTGGTTCTCCGCCATCAGGGCCATGATGCCGAGCTCTATTCCGAGCACGTCGCTGTCATACCACCCCGTCAGAGGGTTGAAAGCGTCGACGTAGCCGTATCGCTGCCAGGCCTGCCTGTAATGGCCGCGGATCCAGCGCAGCACGTGGATCGTGTCGGCGTAGAGAAACGGGAGCGAACCGCCTGCCGCACACGGGACCACGGTTCCGTCGATCGGCCCTATCGAAGGCGGGCCACCCCATACCGCGTAACCGCCGGCGGAATCGGAGGCCGTGATTCCCCAGAGGTCGGCGGAATAGTCACTGAACTGCTGGCTCGAGCCGATGCAGAACAGCCGATGCGCTTGCGTCGCGGTGACGGAGTTCTGAAAGTAGTCGGCATACGCATCGCGCCGGGCGCGGAAATCGAACCACGCGTGCGAGTACTGGTGCACGAACAGCGGATCGGCCCCGGAAATGTAGGTCAGGCCCTGATACGTGACCGTGGGACGCGTCCAGGCGCTCCAGCTCGATGCGGGAATCGGGTGCGTCGGCGAGCCGATCGCGAGCAGATACAGCATCATCAGCTCGCTGTAGTGATCCCAGCGGGCGGCGGCGAAGCCGCTCTCGGGAGTCCACGCCATCGCGAGCGTAGTGCCGCCGTTCAACATCCAGGCCCAGTCCACTCGCTGGTACACCGCGGTTGCGAGACTCGCGATCTGTGTCTGAGGGAAGTGCGCCCTGCAGGTGAGAACACCGCACAGCAGTATCGCCGTATCGATGGAGGAGACTTCCGCGGTCCCCGCCCGGACACCGGTACTCATGTCCACGAAGTGGTAGAAGAAGCCGTTGGAGCCCTGCAGCTGATCGAGGATGAACTGCAGCGTCGTCTGCACGCGTGCCGCGATCTGCGCCGACGGCAGATATCCGCGCTGATCGCCGATGCAGAGCACGGTCAGCCCGAAGCCGGTCGCCGCGATGCTCGACAGTGTGCGGGTGTCGTTACCGGCCGCCAGCGCCCGGTCCTTGATCTGGCCCGTGGCGCGGTCGGTCTGCTCCCAGTAATAAGAGAACGCCGCCGTCTCGATCTCATCGAGCAGCTGCGCGTCCGTGCCGGAATAGCCATCGCCGGCGGGCGGCGGGACAGCCGCTGCATTCCCTGCGCCCCCGCTACACCCTGCGGAAACGAGAGCGCCGGCGATCAGCGGGACACAGCCGGCCGAACCGGCGAGCTTGAGGAGCTCGCGCCGACTCAGGGCCGAAGCCCTGTGCCCGCTCACAGCCGCTGCCCCGTGTCGGCGTCGAAGAGGTGCAGCCGATCGGCGTTGAAAGTCAGCGTCACCGTATCGCCCGCCTGCGGCAGTCTCTGCGGCGCCGTACGCAGCACGAGCTCGACGTCCCCCGCGCGCACCGTCAGGAAAGTCTCGTTGCCGACCGGCTCGATCAGCTCGAGCGCGCCGGCGAGGCGCGGCTCGGGCCCCTGGGGCTCGGCAGCCGTGACGAGCCGCAGATCCTCGGGACGCAGCCCCGCGACCAGCTCCGCACGTTCGCGCCCTGCAAGGCTCGCATGAGCCTCGCCGAGCCCGAGCCTCATGAAGCCGAGGTCGAGGTGCAGCCCCTGCTGCTTCAGCAGCCGCCCGCGCAGCAGGTTCATCGGCGGAGTGCCGATGAACCCCGCGACGAAGAGGTTGGCGGGCCGTGCGTAGATCCGCATCGGCGTATCGATCTGCTGGATCTCGCCGCCGTTCAGAACCACGATCCGCTGACCGAGCGTCATGGCTTCGACCTGGTCGTGGGTCACATAAATCATCGTGGTGCGCAGCCGGCGATGCAGCCGGGCGATCTCGGTGCGCATCGCCAGGCGCAGCCGCGCGTCGAGGTTGGACAGCGGCTCGTCGAGGAGAAACACCTGCGGCTCGCGCACCAGTGCCCGCCCCAGCGCGACGCGCTGGCGCTGTCCGCCGGACAGATGACGCGGCAAGCGCTCGAGCTCGTCCGTGAGACCGAGGAGCTCGGCCACCTCCCGCACGCGCACCGTGCGCTGCGAACGAGACACCCCCTTCACCTGCAGACTGAAGCCGAGGTTCTCCTCCACCGTCATGTGCGGATAGAGCGCGTAGGTCTGGAAGACCATGGCGACATCGCGGTCTTTCGGCGCCAGGCCGTTGACGACGCGCTCCCCGATCCGCACGGTGCCGGAGGTGGGCGCCTCGAGGCCGGCGATGATCCGTAACAGCGTCGACTTGCCGCACCCCGAAGGCCCGAGCAGCACCAGGAGCTCCGCATCCCTCGCCTCGAAAGTCGCGCCGGCGACGGCGACCCGTCCGCCGTCATAGGTCTTGACCACCTGCTCGAGCGCTACCGCTGCCATGTCGGGATCATACCCGGCGCTGCGGCGGGACCGCGCGGCCCGACAGCCGGGGAGTCGCGGATTGCTGCCAAAGAAAACGTTTTCTTCGGCGGGCCATGCGGGTATTCTTCGCGGCCACAGCCTCGAGGTGTCTCATCGCCTTTCCAGACCGCTTCCTGTGGGGTTGCGCCACCTCCGCCTACCAGATCGAAGGCTCGCCGCTGGCCGACGGCGCCGCGCCGAGCATCTGGGAGCGCTTCGTGCACACGCCCGGCACGGTCACCGACGGGGACACGGGAGATGTGGCCTGCGACCATTACCGGCGTTACCGGGAAGACGTCGCGCTCATGGCGCGGCTCGGGCTCAAGGCCTATAGATTCAGTGTGGCGTGGAGCCGCGTCCTGCCGCTCGGTACCGGAGCCGTCAACCCCGCCGGCCTCGCCTTCTACGATCGTCTGACCGATGAGCTGCTCGAGCACGGCATCGAGCCGGTGGTCACGCTCTACCACTGGGACCTGCCGGCCGCGCTGTACGAGCGCGGCGGCTGGCTCAATCGCGATTGCGCCGCCTGGTTTGCCGACTACGCGCGCGTGCTGTTCTCCAGGCTCGACGACCGCGTGAAGCTCTGGGCTACGATCAACGAGCCCTGGGTGATCTCCGACGGCGGCTACCTGCTCGGCGCGCTCGCCCCGGGTCACCGCAGTCTCTCCGAGGCACCCATCGTGAGCCATCACCTGCTGTGCGCTCACGGCACGGCCGTTCAGGCGTACCGCTCCGAGGGCAGGCATTCGATCGGGCTGGTGGTCAACATCGAGCCCAAGCACCCTGCTTCCTCGAGCCCGGCGGACGCCGCGGCCGCCGAGCGCGCCGATGCGTACATGAACCGTCAGTATCTCGATCCGGTCTTCCTCGGCCGTTATCCGGCGCAGCTCGCGGAGATCTTCGGCAGCGCCTGGCCGGCGTGGCCGGAAAGCGACCTCGAGCTCATCGGCCAGCCGATCGACTTCCTCGGTGTGAACTACTACACGCGCAGCGTGACGCGCTTCGACGCCGCGGCGGCGCCGCTCAGATCGGCCGCGGTACGGCTGCCGGAGGCCACCTACACGGAGATGGGCTGGGAAGTCTACCCGCGCGGGCTCACGGAGGCGCTGCGCTGGGTCAGGGATCGCTACGGCGCCGTACCGCTTTACGTCACCGAGAACGGCGCCGCCTTCCACGACCCGCCGAGCGTCGCAGGCGACCGGCTCGAGGACCCGCTGCGTGTCGCCTACCTGCGCGACCATGTGCGCGCGGTACAGGCGGCGCTCGCGGACCAGGTCGACGTGCGGGGCTACTTCGTCTGGTCGCTGCTCGACAACTTCGAGTGGGTGCTGGGTTACTCCAAGCGCTTCGGCATCGTACACGTGGACTTCAGCTCCCAGCGGCGCACCCTGAAGGCCAGCGCCGACTTCTACGCGCGCGTCATCGAGAGCAACGGGCGGGCGATCGACTCGCCCTGATGCGAGGCGCAGGTGGCACGCTCAGCCCTTGACGCTGCCCATGAGGATGCCGCGCAGGTAATAGCGCTGCAGCGACAGGAACAGGAGCAGAATCGGCAGCACCGTCAGCACCGCTCCGGCCATCATCAGCTCGTTGTCCTGAGCGTGCTGGCGCGACAGCGCCGCGAGCGCGACCGGCAGTGTGTACATGCTCTGATCGGTGAGCACGATGAGCGGCCACAGAAAATCGTTCCAGCCGCCGAGGAACATGAAGCCTCCGAGGAACGAGAATATCGCGAGCGTCGCCAGTATCGGCCGCAGCACCGGCAGCACGATGCGCAGGAAGATGCGCATCTCTCCCGCGCCGTCTATGCGCGCCGCCTCGAGCAGCTCGTCCGGGATCGACAGCGCGTACTGTCTCACCAGGAACACGCCGAAGATGCTGGCGGCCGCCGGCAGCACGACGCCGGTGTAGGTGTTGACGAGCCCCAGCCACTTCATCGTGAGGAACAGCGGCATCATCGCCACCTGACTCGGAATGACCAGCGCCGCGAGCAGCGTCCGCAGCAGCGCCTCGCGCCCGGCAAAGCGCAGCTTCGCGAACGCAAAGCCCGAGAGCGAATTGAACAGCAGCGAGAAGAACGTCGTCAGGGAGGCGAGCCACAGGCTGTTGGCAAAGTAGCGTCCCATGCCGTGCGCGGCGAACAGCACCCGGTAGTTGGCCAGCGTCGGCTGGCGCGGCAGCAGCGGCGGCGGGAACACGCTGGCAGTGCCCGCCGGCATGAACGAGACCGACACCATCCACACGAGCGGCAGCAGCGTCAGCGCGGCGAACACCACCAGGGCCGCGTGCAGCAGTAGCCGGCGGCCGCGCGGGCTCATGGCTGCGTCCGCCGCAGCAGGTGCATCTGCAGCGCGGTGACCGACAGCACGACGGCGAACAGCAGAAAGGCGATCGCCGAGGCGGAACCGAGGTTCCACCACTTGAAGCCCTCGTCATACATGAGATACAGCACGCTCACGGTGCTCTGCAGCGGCCCGCCCTCGGTCATCACGTAAGGCTCGGCAAAGAGTTGAAAGTAGCCGGCGACGGTGAGGATGGTGACCAGCAGCATCGTCGGCCGCAGCATCGGCAGCGTGACGCGTCTGAGCTCCTGCCACAGGCCCGCGCCGTCCAGGCGCGCCGCCTCGTACAGGTCTGCGGGGATGCTCTGCAGCGCGGCGATGAAGATGATCATGTTGATGCCGAAGTTCTTCCACACGGCGAACAGGATGATCGCGGGCATCGCCCAGTGCGGATCGCCGAGCCAGTCGACCGGGTGCACGCCGATCGCCCCGAGCGCCCAATTGAGCAGCCCGTAGCGGGTGTGCAGCAGGTAGCGCCACACGAGCGCGACCGCGACCAGCGTCGCCACCACCGGAGCGAACAGCGCCGTACGGAACAGCGCCGGCCAGCGCGTCAGCTGCGAGCTGACGAGCAGCGCCGCGGCGAGCGAGGTAACCACCGACAGCGGCACGCCCGCCGCCACGAAATACACCGTGTTGGCGAGCGCGCCCCAGAACTCGCGCGAGTGCAGCAGGTGCAGGTAGTTCCCGAGTCCCACGAAGCGCAGATTGCGCAGGTCGGCGAGCGCGTACAGGTCGAAATCGGTAAGGCTGAGCGCGAACCCGCCGAGGACCGGAAGAAAGAAGAATACCCCGATGACGAGCAGCGCGGGCGCCGTGAACAGCCAGCCGGCGAGGCTCGCCCTCATGGAACGTCCGCGGCGCGCTCGAGCATCCAGCGCCGCTTGGCGAGAATCGCGTCCACAGTGTGGTCGAGCTCCGCGGTGCCCTCAGCGACCGACAGATCGCCGTGCACCACGCGCTCGGCGGTGAGACGCATCTCGGTCACGATGCGCTCGAGCTCCGGTACCTTCGGGCTCGGCTTGACGCGCTCGAGCTGCTCGCGAAACGCGCGCGCGTAGAGGTTGTCGGCGAGCGGCGGACCCGTCCAGGAGCTGCGGCGCGGCGGCAGGTCGCCGGTGAGGGCGTAGAAGCGCCGCTGCACCGCCGCCTCGGACAGGAACTCGAGCAGCAGCCAGGCCTCATCCTTGCGGCGCGAGCGGCGGAACACCACGAGGCTCGAGCCGCCGGCCAGCGACGCCCCCGGGCCGTCGGGGCCCGGCATCGGCGCGGTCATCCAGCCGTCCTGCTTCTCGGGCGGCAGGCGGCGCCTGAATTCCCCGATGTTCCACGGACCCGATATGTAGAACGAGAAGTACCCGTGCCCGAACTCGTCCCAGACGTTGGAGAGCTGGGTGTTCTCGATCGCGGGCGCCCAGCCGCGCGCGAAGGCCTCGCGGTAGAAGCCGAGCGCACGCCGGAATCCGGCGCTGCGGAAGTTGCCGTAGCGCCCGTCGTCGCGCAGCAGCGGGTCGGGCTGCTCGAGCGCCAGCACCAGCAGTGGCTCGAACTCATTCAGCGGCAGCAGCACGCTGTAGCGCTCGGGCCCCACGCGCGCCTTGACGGCGGCCAGCATGGCCGTCCACTCGGCCCAGGTGCGCGGCGGCGCGGTGAAGCCCGCCTGCGCCAGCAGATCGCGGCGGTAGAAGAGCAGGCGCGTGTCGACATACCACGGGACGCCGTAGAGGTGGCCCCCGACCACATTGGTATCCCAGATTCCGGCGAAGTAGTCGGCCTCCCGGACGACGGCCGAGCGCCCGGTCCGCCCCTCGAGCGGCTCGAGCGCGTGCAGGGCCGCGAACTCCGGGATCCACGAGTTGCCGAGCTGGCAGAGGTCGGGTGTCGCATCGCCGGCAAAGGCGGTGAGCAGCTTCTGGTGCGCGGCGCTCCACGGCAGCTGTTGAACCCGCACCTCGATGTCGGGATGGGCCCGCGCGAACTCCGGCAGCAGCTGCGTGATGACCTCGCCCTCCTGGCCCATCGCCCACACGGTGAGGGAGCGGCGCGCAGCGGACGACGGGCCACAGCCCGCGCACAGCAGCGCCAGCAGCAGGCTGAGGAAGTGCCGCGGCGCGCCGCAGCCCGCGGGCACGCTACTCCCCCGTCGCCGCGGCGCCGGAGGAGCCGCGCACGACGACCTCGACGGAGAGCCTCTCGGCCGGGGCCGCGTCGGCGCGCGCCTCTCCTTCGATCAGTGCGGCGAGCGTCTCGAGCGCGCGCAGGCCGAGAGTGGCGATGTCGGCCCGCACGGTCGTGAGCGGCGGGCTGAGGAAGCGGGCCAGAGGAATGTCGTCGAAGCCGGCGAGCGCCACGTCCTGCGGCACGCGAATGCCGGCCTCGCGCAGGGCGAGCAGGCAACCGACCGCCATCATGTCGTTGGCGGCAAAGACCGCGTCCGGGCGCTCGCTGCGGCCGGCGATCAGCTGTCCGGCACGGTACCCGCCCTCCTCGGTGAAATCGCCCTCGATCACGATGGCGGGCGAGGCGTCGGCGCCCTTGAGCGCCGCGCGGTAGCCGCGCAGGCGCTCCTCGGCCTGCAGGTTTCCCGCCGCGCCGCGAATGTGCGCGATCCGCCGGTAGCCGCGCTCGATCAGGTGGCGCATCATGGCGCGCGCGCCGCCGAAGTCATCGACCAGGAAGGTCGGGTACTGCGCACCGCTGGTGCGACTGTTCAACAGTACCGTCGGCAGAGTCTGCGGCAGCGCTTCCTGAATGAAGCAGGCGTCCTCGCCGGGGACCATCGCCAGCAGTCCGTCGATACGCCCGTTCAGCGATCGCACGGCACTCGCCGCCTCGCTGGCGCTGCCGTGAGAGCTGGAGACGAGCACGTGCAGGCCGCGGTGGCGCGCCGCGACGTCGACGCCGCGGATGAGCTCCGAGAAGTACTCGCCGTACAGATCGGGCAACAGCAGCCCGACGGTATGCGTGCGGCCGGAGATGAGACTGCGCGCCCCGCCGTGAGGTGTGTAACGCAGCGTGCGCGCGGCCCGCAGTACGCGCTCGCGTATCTCCGGCCGTACCTTGCCGGAGTTGTTGAGCGCCCGGGAAACGGTGGCAATCGAGACCCTCGCTTTACGGGCGACGTCTCTGATCGTCACCAAGTTCGCCCCCCTCCTGGCGTGTCAGCACTCAGGGAACCGCTGAGCTCACGCAGGTAAACGCTTTCTTTCCAGTCTAGGCAGCGCCTCGCGTAGCTGTCAAACCGGGCGCGAGCGGCAGTGGCAGCCCCGGGCGGGGGCGCCGCAGGATCGCCACGCGGCGGCTCGCCCGCGCGCCGCTACCCGTCAGGTCTGCAACAGGCGGCGGTACTGCACGAACCCCGAGCGCTCGGCGATCCGGTCGTAGAGCTGCATGGCTACGGTGTTGGTTTCGTGGGTCAGCCAGTACACGCGATTCAGGCCCTGCTCCCGCGCACGCGCATAGACGTATTCGATCAGGCGGCGCCCGACACCGGCGCCGCGGAAATCGGGCCTGACGAACAGGTCCTGCAGATAGCAGTAGTCGTCCGTGGTCCAGCAGGAGCGGTGGCGGATGTGATGGACCAGGCCGACGGCTGCCGCGTCTGACCATGCCAGTGCGCCTGCCATCGGCTCGGCCGGATCGTTGAGGCGCCGCCAGGTCACTGCCGAAATCTCGGCGGCAATGTCGACCTTGTAGAAGGACTGATAGCCGCGCCACAGCGGCAGCCATGCCGCGTGATCGCCCGGCGACAGGGGTTTGATCGACACTGGTACCTTGGTCATGGCGCTAAGCTATCACCTTCGGGGGTTGGAGCGACCCATGACCTACGAGCTCTACTACTGGCCCGGCATCCAGGGGCGCGCCGAGTTCATCCGCCTCGCGCTCGAGGAAGGCGGCGCGCGCTACCGGGACGTGGCGCTCGTGCCCGAGCGCGAAGGCGGCGGCGAGCCGGCGATACTGAGGATGCTGGCCGCGCGCGGCGTGGCACGCCCACCGTTCGCGGTCCCGGTTCTCGGCGCCGGCCGGCGGCTCATCGGCCAGACGCCGAATATCCTCCTCTATCTCGGCGGTGAGCTGCGGCTCGCGCCGCGGGATGAGGCCGGCAGGCTCTGGACGCACCAGCTCACGCTCACCATCCTCGATCTCTACGCCGAGATCTTTGCGACGCATCATCCGCTCGGCGACGGCTATGCCTACGAGGAGCAGCAGGCCGCCGCACGGCGCCGCACGCGCGACTTCCTCCGCGTGCGGCTGCCGAAATTCCTCGGCTACTTCGAGCGCGTGCTCGAGCTGAATCGTGGCCACCGGCCGTGGATGGTGGGTGCGCGCCTGAGCTACGCGGACCTGGTCGCGGCCCAGGTGCTCGCGGGCCTCCGCTATGCCTTCCCGAGGGCGGCCGGCCGAGCGCTGCGCAAGCGCCCGCGGCTCGCCGCGCTGCAGGATGCCGTGTTCGCGCGCCGGCGCATTGCGCGCTACGCCGCCTCGGGCCGCCGCCTGCCCTTCAACAATGAGGATCTCTTCCGGCACTATCCGGTGCTGGATCGCTGAAGCCACACGAGAGATGAGACACCCATGATCGAGATCAGGCCGCTCGAGACCGGCGACCGGGCGCAGTGGAAAGCGCTGTGGTCCGGGTACCTGCGCTTCTACCGCCAGCACCTGCCGGATGAGGTGACGGACGGCACGTTTGCACGCCTCATCGAGCCCCGTGCACCGCTCCGCGGCCTGGTCGCCGGGCGCGGCCGCGCGCTCGTCGGCTTCGCGCACTATCAGTTTCATCCGACCAGCTGGTCGCTGCGCGACAGCTGCTACCTGGAGGACCTGTATGTCGACCCTGAGGCGCGCGGCGGCGGGGTCGGCCGCGCGCTCATCCGCGCGGTGTACGAGGCTGCGGACCGCGCCCAGGCGGGCGCGGTGTACTGGCTGACGCAGGAATTCAACGCCGAGGGGCGCGCGCTCTACGACACCCTCGCCCGCCGCACGTCCTTCATCCGCTACGAGCGCTGAGGGTCTCCCCTGAAGACAACGGCCCGGCCGGCTCACCGCCGGCCGGGCCGTTGCAATCTGATCCTGCCTTGATTCCTGCTACTGATCGCCACCGCCGCCCACGGCCTGCACGAAGTTCCAGCCGTTAGGAGTGCCGAGGCCCGTCGCCTGGTCCCATCCCGGCCCGGTCTGCAGCGTGGAATCCACCCCGAAGTCGAGGACGAACCAGCGCGTCGAGTGCGGGCTGTTATAGAGCGCGCTGACGAAGTGGGGCTGGTTATTGAGCGGCGCCGCCAGCTCCGAGGCCCGCATCGGATTCGTGCCGCCGGCGTCCGTGAGCGTGCCGGTCACGTTGTTCGGGGAATCGAAGTTCACGATGTCGGTGATCGCTCCGGAGCCCGGCGACAGGCGATAGAGGCGTGGCGCCGCCTGACCGAGCAGATGGTGGGCGCGCTGGGTCGTGATGCCCCACAGTGCGCTGAACATCGGGCAGGCGACGCTGGTGCCGCCGATCACCTCGATCCCGAAGTTCTGGCCCGTATTGTCGGTGCTGAAGATGATCTCGACGCCGGTGAACGGATCGGCAACCCAGGAAATATCGGGCGTGCCGCGGCGGTTGCCCGGGACGCCCGACTGCCAGAACGGCTTCGGGTACGTGTCGCTCATTCCGCCCGTGCCGCCCGCGTCGAAGCCTTCGTTGAAGACTCCGGGCAGCGTATCGATCGGCGGGCTGCCGAGGGACACCTTGTCGGCAATCTCGGTGAGCTCCGAGCCCCAGCTCGTCTGCCAGGCGATGTGCTTGTGCGAGTCGAGGGCGACGCTCACGCCGCCCACACCCGTCGCGAAGGGCGAGCTCGCCGGCCAGCCGGTGGTGGTGTAAAAGCCGCCGAGCTGATTGGCGTTGTCGCCGAAGTCGCCGGTGCTGAAATTCACCGACATTCCGGCCGCGCCGATCGCCTGCAGAATGCCGTCGGCGGCGTTATAGAACTCCGCGGCCCCGGCGACTCCGTAGTAACCGGTGTCGAAGCCGCTCCAGCTGTTGGAAATGGCGACTACGCCGGGCTGCGATGCCGCCGTGATGATCCCCGCGAAGAGATCCGAGAAGAAATTGGTCGGGGTGACCACGAGAATGATCCTGGCGCCCGGTGCCACGGCGTGCACCCACTCGACGTCGAGCGTGGTCTCCGTCGCCCATCCGGCATTGGCGTCGGTCGAGAAATTCGACTCGGTCGGCGTGCCGATCACGGTGAGGTTCGCCGGCGGCAGGCCCATGGCGGCCGAGAACACCGCCACGTCGGCGGCGATCGTGGTCGAGCCATAAGCATCCACGATGGCGATGGTCATTCCGGTGCCGTCCAGGCCGTGCTGGTAGAGCGGCGTCAGGTTGTAGGCCGTCTGCAGATCGCTCGGCTGGTAGCCGCACGGGGCAAGGGTCCCCGCGGCCGTGTTGCTGATGGGGGCGCCATAGCGAAGGCCCTGGTAGGTAGCGCTGACGCCGCCACCCGAGAAGCTCTGCGTGGTCGTGCCGAAGAAGCACTGCGCGGAGAACACCAGGCCGTTCGATCGGGCATTGAACGGTATGGGCTGCGCGGCAATGCCCTCGGCCTCCGCCGAGGTGTGAATGTTCGTCACCGCCTTCTTTCCGGCGAGCGCGATCTGCGGCTCCGCTGCGAGGCTCGACAGCCCCCCGACGGCCGCAACCAGCGGCACGAGCTCAGGCGGCACCGTAGCGCGCCCGGCGCTGGCGTGGAAGAGGCGTCCGTTGAGATCGTACTGATGCAGCTGCACGCGGAACGTGCGGTCGACACGCGCGGCCGATGCGCTCGCCTTCACGTACAGCGGGTCCCGTGGGGCGCTCACCTCGAATCCCTGCGACTCGAGGTACGCCGCGACCCTGGCGGCGTCGGCCAGGCTCGGCGCGTGCCGTGCGCGAACCTGCTCCATGGTGAGGTAGGAACCCTTCCCCGCCTGCTGGGCAGCCACTAGGGCGTCGAGGCCCGGCTGGTCGTGCAGCTTCAGCCAGACGGTGACTTCGATCGGGCTTGCTGCGTCCACGGGACCTAAGTCGGTCGCCTGGGACAGGAGCGAATGCGGGCCAGGCGCAGCGGCGGCAGTGGCGGCCGCGGCCGCGAGGCACGCAGTACTCAGGATCACGACTCTGAAGAGCTTCGACGGCTTCATTGGATTCCCTCGCGATTGTTGGCGTTTTTTCTTGCGGGGCAACCTACGCCGGCGGCGGATCGCAAGTCAACTGCGCAGCGGCGCAGCGGAACGCCGCGGTGGCGCCCGCCCGCCGCGTTATGTTAATGGGAGTGCGATTTCCGTTCCGGTATGGGGAGCTGCACCGGGAACGCACTCGAGGAGTTCGGCGCCGGGATCTGCGGCCCGGACCTGCAACGTCACCTCGCGTCGCTGGAAGACCCGCTCCCATCTGGTAGTCTGCGGAAAACTTCCCGCTCGTCGAAGCGGGCGGCGGGAGCCCGCAGCAGAGGCTCACTGACACAATTCACGGGGATGAGCGCAATGAACACTCGTAACTGTCTTTCGACGGGAATGCTGACTCTTTTTCTGACGCTGGGATCGTCGTACGCCGCACAGGCTGCCGGGGATCACTTCCGGGCGCTGGGTCCGGACAAGGCCCAGGCCGCCAGAGAGGATTCCTTGTTCTATCCCAATGATTACGAAGCGGCCGTGGCCGCGCAGCCGGATCCCAACGGCCTGGTGCTGTTCTCGCTGTGCCGCCGCGCACCCTTCACCTCCAGCGCGCTGTACCCGGCGCTCTCGGGCGGCAACGCCGACGCGGTAGTCGGGGATACGACTTTCACGCTGGTCGACGGCACCCGGTGTTATAACCCGCAGAACGAGCAGAATATCGTCATCAACCCCACCAACAGCCAGAACGTCGTCACTTCGGCCAACGATTATCGCTACGGGTTCCAGGAGCTGGTCTACGTGAGCATGGACGGCGGCCACAGCTTCGCCGACGTGCTGCTGCCGGGCTGGGATGTCGCCACCGGCGGTAGCGGGCTCTTTACCCATGTGAGCGCCGGGGGCGATCCGGTGCTGGCTTTTGGGCGCGACGGGACCCTGTACTTCCTGGCGCTGGTCTATGACTTCAGCTTCGCCAACCGCACTCCGAGCGGCGTGGCGGTCGCGTCCTCCCAAGACGGCGGCGCCAGCTGGGGCACGCCGGTGATGGTGCACTTCGAGTCCGCGAACAATTTCTTCAATGACAAGCCCTGGATTGCCGCCGGCGCCGGCGGTGACGTGTACGTCACCTGGACGCATTTCAACCAGGGGCCGCACGGCGCCGGCTACGTCTCGTCGAATATCGTCGGGGCCGTATCGCACGACCACGGCCGGACCTGGAGCGAGATGATCACGGTGAGCGACCGCGCCCACCCCTTCGACCAGGGCTCCTCCCCGGCCTACGCGCCGGATGGAACCCTGTACGTGGCCTACGAGGGTAACCAGGCGGGCAATGCCGCCCGGGACCAGACCGTGGTGGCGCGCTCGACCGACGGGGGCAGGACTTTCACCAACACGGAAGTCGGACGCGTGTACGACGACAGCGGCTGCTATCCGACCAACGTCGCGCAGGGCCGCGCGCGGCTGAGTTTCGAGCAGTTCCGCCTCAGCAGCTACCCGTCGCTGGCGATCGATCCCACCACCGGCGCCCTGGCCGTCGCCTGGGCGGACGATCAGAACAACGCCGGTTGCGCGAGCGGGGCGGCGTCCTTCTCCGGCCTGACCAACAATCAGGTCAAGCTGGTCACTTCGGCTGATGGCAGGACCTGGACGGCGCCGCGGCAGATCACCTCCGGCGCCGACAAGGCCTATCCCGCGGCCGGAGCCAACGCCGGCAGGATCGTGGTCGGCTACTACACGCGCGACTACTCGCCGGTACCGACCGCAACCGACCACGGCTGCCAGCGCGGGTTCCTGGACACGACGGACCCGGGCTATCCGACTTCGCCGACGACGCCGGTGCACTACGCCGACCTGGCACCGGTGTGCCTCGATTACGCCTTCAGCAGCTCGACCGACAACTTCGCGAGCGAGACGCGGGTCAGCTCGCAGTCCTCCAATCCGTACCTGCAATTCTCCGGCAGTTTCATCGGTGACTACACCGGCGTCGCGGTCGATCCGGCCGGCGGCGTGCACACGGTGTGGACGGATGATCGCGGCCTTCCGGGCACGACGACTCCGAACCAGGACACGGTCGTCGGCAACAACTGAAGCACTACGGGAATGGCACCGCGGGCGCGCGGCGGTTGATCACCCGCCGCGCGCCTTGAGAATCGCCGCGGTCACGCGATTGCGGCCGTCCTTCTTGCTGCGGTAGAGCGCTGCGTCCGCGATCTTCAGCACCCGCTCGGCGAGGCGCGCCTCGCCGACGGGCACGCGATCCATCCCGCAGACGCCGAAGCTGGCGGTTACCTCGAGTTTCTTGCTCGTGGCCCGAAACGCGCTGTGGCTCACCGCGGCGCGCAGCTTGCGCGCGACCGCGACCGCAGACTCGTAGTCGGTCTCGGGCGTGACGATGGCGAACTCTTCCCCGCCGATACGCGCCACCCAGTCGATGCCCTTGCGCAGCTGCCGTTGCAGCCGGGGACCGAACTGCCTGAGGATGTCGTCGCCGGCGGCGTGACCCAGGGTGTCGTTGATCTTCTTGAAGTTGTCGATGTCGCACAGGACCAGCGACAGCGCGCGCCCGTAGCGCGCGGCGCGCTCGATCTCGCGCGGAAAATGCTTGCCGAAGAAGCGCCGGCTCGCGACCTTGGTGAGGTCGTCGGTCGCGGAGAGCTTGCGGTTCTCGGTGAGCGTGATCCGCAGCACCGCCTCGAGCTCGGCGATGCGCTTGGCGGCGCCCACGCGCGCCTCGAACTCGGGGTCCGAGACCCGGCGTCCCACGCAGTCGTCCGCGCCGGCGGCGAGTCCCGCCTCGCGCTCGGCCGACTCATCGAGCTCGGCGACGTAGAGAATGTAGGGCGCACGCTGCCCCGAGCACGCGCGGATCTTGCGCACCAGCTCGGGGTTGTCGGTGAGCACCACCGGACGAAACTCCGCCTCGAAACGCCTGAGCGCCTCGGCCTCGTCCGCCGCGGACTCGCAGTCGAGCATGTCGGGGCGCACCCGCCGCTCCATGAACGCCCGCATGGGCGCGTCCTGGAAGGCGAGCAACGCCTTCGGCGGCGGCAGCACGCGCACCATGACCGCGACCGTCGCGGTGGTTCCCTCGTCGCTCGCCGGCGGCCTCTCGCCGCGCCGCTCAAGGATGCGCTGGATGACCGTGGTATGCCCGCCTGGCAAACGCCCCTCCGAAGGCCGCGGTTGCGGCCCTGCTTGCGGGAGATTACCGGCAGCAGCGGGAGAACACTAATGCGGCCGGCCTTCAGACGGGCGCTCGACGCGCTCGCGCAGCCCGGCGAGCGCGGCCGGCAGCGAGATGCGCAGCGAGCGGTTGATGAGCCACTGGGGAACCCAGAACCCGGGGTCGAGATACATCTCGTATTCCACCACGGTCGCCGACCCGTCCGCAGTCGGGGCGAGCACCCAGGTTCCTTCCTCCTGCCTGAGGTCGCCCCTGATGCGGTGAAAGTCGATCCGGCGCGGGCGGTCGCAATCGGCCCGCAGGACGTTGTGGACGGCGGGCAGGAACCAGGAATAGCTGATCTCCTGCTCGATGACCGCCCAGCGCCCATCAGGAGCGGCGTCGAGGCGGCGGCAGAGTCTGAGTCCCGGAACGAACCTCAGGGCCTCCCGGCAGTCGATCATCACGCTCCAGATGGCCTCCGGCCGGGCGCGGATGAGCACGGCCGCGCGGACGCTGCCGCGGGGACCGTCAGCATCGGAAGCCGTGGCAACCTGCACCACGACCTCCCCATCCGCCAGGCGCCGTTGCACTTCGACATTGGCGACCCAGCCGGCGTCGGCGGCGCCGGCGCAGGAGCCGAGCAGCGCACGCGCGAGCGTCACGGCGAAGAAGGCCAGCCTGAGGGAACGGTGGTTGAGGGATGAGGGGCGCATCACGTACTGGGCACGCCTGGGGCGCCACGGTGCGCCGCTCGTGAGTGCGCCGCCGAGCGCGGCACGTTCAATGCGCGGAACCCGTCAGCGCCGGATGCCGAAGCAGAACGGATCCCGCTCATCGAGCAGCAGGGTCGCATCCGCGTTCACGTAGGCCGTGCCGCGGATGGTCGGGACGACGGCCTCGCCGCTGCCGCGCCGGTAGCTCGCCCGGAACGCGCTGCCGATGATGCTCTCCTGCACCCACTCCTCGCGTTCCGCGAGCTTGCCGTCCGCGGCGAGGCAGGCGAGCTTGGCGCTGGTGCCGGTGCCGCACGGCGAGCGATCGTAGGCATTGCCCGGGCAGAGCACGAAGTTACGCGCATTGGCGCCGGGGAGCTGCGCCGGCCCGAAGAGCTCGACGTGGTCGACCTCGGGGTGGCCCTGGGCGTTGACCGCGGCGCGCACCCGCAGGCAGTAGTCCGTGAGGGCGCCGACGTTGGCGAGCGCGAGCTCCTGGCCGTGCGACTCGACGAGGAAGAACCAGTTGCCGCCCCAGGCGACATCCCCGGTCACGGCGCCGATCCCGGGAACCTCGACCCGTACGGCGCGCGCCGCGCGGTGGCTCGGCACGTTCGTCACCGACACCGACAGGTCCGCGTGCAGGATCGCGGTCACCATCCCCACGGGCGTCTCGATGCGATGCACGCCAGGCGCGATCTGGCCGAGGTAGGCGAGCGTGACCGCAAGCCCGATCGTGCCGTGGCCGCACATGCCGAGGTAGTCGGCGTTGTTGAAGAAGATCACGCCGGCGGCGCAGGACGGATCCGTGGGGGGTACCAGCCAGGCGCCGACGATCGCATCCGAGCCGCGCGGCTCGTTGACCACCGCCGAGCGGAACTGATCGTAGATGTCGCGCAGCAGCTCGAGCCGCTCGCTCAGGGAACCGTTCCCGAGATCCGGGCCGCCGTCCACCACCACGCGCGTCGGCTCGCCGCCGGTGTGCGAATCGACGATGCGGATGCGCCTCATGTCGGACGTGTGGCGCGCGCCTTCTCGACCAGGGCGGTGACCTGCGCGCGGCGCTCGCCCGCCAGCGGCAGCCGCGGCGGGCGCACTCGCTCGGAGCCGCGCCCGAGGATCTGCTCGGCGAGCTTGATCGACTGCACCAGGTCGTGCTCGGCATCGAGGTGCAGCAGCGGCATGAACCAGCGGTAGATACGCCGCGCGCGCTCGAGGTCGCCCGCGCGCAGCGCCGCGAACAGCGCCAATGATTCGGCGGGAAAGGCGTTGCTGAGCCCCGAGACCCAGCCGCGCGCCCCGAGCGTCACGGCTTCGAACACCACGTCGTCGAGGCCCGCGAACAGCACGAAGCGCTCGCCGAAGGCATTGAAGAGATCGGTGAAGCGGCGCGGGTCGGCCGCCGATTCCTTGATGGAGACGATGTTGGGAACCTCGGCGAGGCGCGCGAGCGTCTCGATCTCGATGTTGACGCGGTAGGCAGGCGGATTGTTATAGAGCATGATCGGCAGCCCGGTCGCCCCCGCCACCGTGCGGAAGTGGTGCTCGAGCTCGGCCGTGGTCGGCACGTACACCATGCCCGGGAGCACCATGAAGCCGCTGGCGCCGAGCGCTTCCGCGTCGCGCACGAAGGTGACCGCGGTGGCGGTGGTGAATTCCGACACCCCGACGATGATTGGCACGCGGCCCTCGGTCACTTCGACCGCGCCGCGCAGCACCGTGCGCTTCTCGGCAGAGGACAGCGAATTGCCCTCGCCGACCGTGCCCATGAGCACGAGCCCGTGTACCCCGTCGCGCAGCAGCGCGGCCTGCACCGCCTGCGTAGCCCGGAGGTCGAGCTCGAGCGCCGGGGCGAATTGGGTGGTAGCCGCCGGGTACACCCCGGTCCAGTTGCAGGCGAGGTGCGCTGGCATGCGCCCGATCGTATACGATCGGCGAATGCACGGGCAACGCGGACCCCGGGTCCGCCAGCCCGCCGCCCGCACACAGGGAACGCCCGTGACGCTCACGCCATTCCATGTCGCCCTGCAGGCGAGAGACCTCGCCGAGGCGCGCCGCTTCTACGGTGGCGTACTCGGCTGCGCCGAGGGGCGCAGCGCCCGTGACTGGGTCGATTTCAACCTCTACGGCCATCAGCTCGTGTGCCACCTGAATCCGCAGCTCGGACCGCACGGGCGCATCGGCGCGCTCTTCAACCCGGTGGACGGTCACGGCGTGCCGGTGCCGCACTGTGGCGTGGTGCTCGAGAGCGCCCGGTGGCATGAGCTCGCCGCCCGGCTCAGGCAGCAGGACGTCGAATGGGTGATCGAGCCCTGCACCCGCTTCGCCGGCGCGCCCGGCGAGCAGTCGACGCTCTTCATCCTCGACCCGTCCGGGAACGCGCTCGAGTTCAAGGCCTTCCGCGACCTCGGCCAGCTATTTGCCAGGTAAGAGCGCGGTGGCCTGATCGAGCGCATCGCAATAGCGCGTCAGCACCGCCGCGGTGATCGGGATGTACTCGGCGGCCTCCGCCCAGAGGTCCGCGTCGATCGCCTCGCGCACGCCCGGCAGCGTCTTGACGCCGTAACCGGTCAGCGCGCCCGGCGCGTAGACGAAGTGCCGGTACCACGGGCGCCCGGGCAGTCCGCGCTCGTCAGTGAGCCTCTGCTCCATGCTCTGCAGCAGCGCGTTCAGCCGCACGCGCTTTGCGGCCTCGAGCCTGACGCTGCCGGCGAGCAGCCGGGCGTAGGCCTCGTCATAGGCGCGCGCGCTCGCCTTGAGCCGCGCCACCACGCTCTCGAGCGGCGCGAAGTCGAGCTGCGGAACCGGCGCCGCGCGCGCCGGCGGTGCCACGAGGCGCGTCGGGTCCGCGGCCAGTCCGAAGGCGTTCTCATCGAGCAGCCGCGCGAGCTCGGCGCTCTTCTCGCGCTTCTCGTCCGTCAGCTTGTGCAGCTCGTCGGTGTAGGCGCCGATCGTGTCCGCGAAGGCCGCGAACTCGAACGGCAGCACGTCCGCGTCCGCCATGCGCAGCACGACGTGCCCGGCGGTCTCGGCCTCGGCGACGCCGTAGGCGAAGGCCGGATCGCCGAAGCGCACGTAATGATCGAAGGAGTCGTAGCTCGAGTGGTACACGCCCAGCTGATCCTCCTCGCCGTCGTACTCGATGCTGAGCGCCGTCAGCCCCAGGTGCTGCAGGAAGGGCGTGTAGTCCGAGCCCGAGCCGAGCGCGCGGATCGGCAGATCGCCGCCCGCCCTCGCCAGGCGCGTCTCGCGGTGCTGCTCCTCGGCGTCGTTCTCCTCTCCAGGCTCGGGCGCGTAGCCTCGGGCGAGGATATGTGCGCGCAGCCGCGCCTGCGCGCTCACCCCGGTCTCCGGGTCGCGGACGCCGGCGGCGACGTCGTTGACGAGATGTTGCAGCGAGTGGCTGCCGCTGGCGGCCAGAAAGCCGCGCGTGTTGGTGTCGGAGTTGAGGTAGAGCACGGCGTCGCGCTCGAGCTGCGCCGCGTGCGTCTCGGCCCATTCGGTCGAGCCGAGGAGCCCGGGCTCCTCGCCGTCCCAGCTGGCGTAGACCAGGGTGCGCTTCGGCCGCCAGCCGCTCTTCACGAGCGCGCCGATCGCCTTCGCTTCTGCGAGCATCGCGACCTGCCCCGAGAGCGGATCCCAGGCGCCGAACACCCAGCCGTCGCGGTGATTGCCGCGCACCACCCAGGCGTCGGGGCTCTCGCGGCCCGGGATCCTCGCGATGACGTCGTAGAGAGGCTTCAGGCTCCAGTCCGAGCGGATCACGAGATGCACCCGGCCCGGCCCGGGCCCGAGGTGATAGGTGATGGGCAGCGCACCGCGCCACTTCGGCGGCGCGACGGGTCCGGAGAGCGCGGCGAGCAGCGGCTGTGCGTCGGCGTACGAGATCGGCATCACCGGGATCTTGAGAATCGTCCGGGCGTCCGCGATCGCGAGACGCTTCGCGTCCCGCGTGGCTCCCACGCCGGGGGTGAGCGGATCGCCGCTGTAAAGCGTCAGGTCGAGCACCGAGCCGCGCTGCACGCCCTCGGGCGGGCGCCACCCACCCTTCGGGTACACGTCGCCCTGCGCGTAGCCATCGTCGTGCGGATCGGAATAAATGATGCAGCCGATCGCGCCGTGCTGCTGCGCGAGCCTCGGCTTCAGTCCGCGCCAGCCCGAGCCGTAGCGCGCGATGACGATCTTGCCCTTGACGTCGATGCCGCGGCGCGCGAGCTCAGCATAGTCCTTCGCCATCCCGTAGTTGAGGTAGACGAGCTCGCCGCTGACGTCGCCGTCGGCGCCGTAGACGTTGTAGGGCGGCATGATGCCGGCGACGCCCGAGGTTGCATCCCCCGCGACCGGCGGCTCGCTGAGGCTCGCGGTGAAGCGCGCGGGCGCCACCAGCTCGAGGCTGTGCTCCTCGAGTGTCGGATACAGCACCTCGAACACCTCGATCTGCGCCTGCCAGCCCCACTGCCTGAAGAGGTCGCGGACGAACTCGGCGTTGGCTTTATCGTGGGGCGAGCCCACTTGATTGGGCGCGGAGGCGAGATTCTTCAGCCACGCGCGCAGCTCCGCGGGATTCAGGTCGGCGTCGAAGCGCTGCTCGAGCGAGCGCTGCGCGGCGCCGTCCCGCGCCGTGAAGCCGAACGGCGCCGGCGTGCCCTCACCCGCCGCCGCAACCGCGGCGAGCGGAATGAGCGCCGCGAGCAGCAGCATCCGCGGGTGCGGGGCGCGCGCCGCCCGCCGGCGGCTCCTGATGCGGTGTGGGGCCATCGTGTGTCTCGGGTCCTCGGGAGGCGTGACGATACGCTACCATGTGAGGTTGCAGCCACTTTGGAGATCATGGCGCGGAGATGGGGCAGGACGAAGTGCGGCGAACGGGACCGCCGGGCGGGACTCGCATCTCGCGCCGGCGCGCATTGCAGAGCCTCGCCGCCCTGGCGCTTCCCGTGGTGGCGGCCCGCTGCGGGCGGACCAATCCCAATTCCCTGGCCGTCGGCGGCCTTCCCGTTACGTGCAATCTCACCCTGCCGGTTGCGTGCGCGGGCAGCAATGTCCGCAATCAGTCGCTGCCCCCGGGCGCGCCGCGGTTCGAGTACCAGTACAGCAAGTTCAACGGCTGGCCGGAGATCAAGGAATCGCTCATGGCGGGGCGCATTCAGGCGGGCTACATGCTGGCGCCGCTCGTCATGGATCTGGCCGACAAAGGCATCCCTCTGAAGATCGTATCGCTCGGCCATCGCTCGGGCGCGGTGATCATGGTGCGCAGCGACTCACCCTATGAGCACTTCCGCCAGCTCGCCGGCAAGCGCATCGCCGTGCCCAGCCGATTCGCGGTGGATTTCCTGTTCCTGCGCCGCATGCTCGCGCAGGAGGAAATGCGCATCGAGGAGGTCGAGGTCGTCGAGATGGCGCCGCCGGACATGCCGGCTGCCCTGTACGCGAGGGCGGTGGACGCCTACTGCACCGGCGAGCCGTTCGGCGCCGCCGCGCAGAGTGCCGGCTATGCGCGGCCGCTGCGCATGACACGCGATGAGTGGCCGAAGTACATCTGTTGTGTCCTCACCGTGCGCGAGGAGCTCATCGCGCGCAACCCGGCGATGGTCCAGGACCTGGTCGACCAGGTTCTGGGTGCGGGCGTGTGGCTGGATCGTCAGCCGGCGAACCGCGAGAAGGCGGTTCGTATCGCCGCCGGTCCCGAGTTCTTCAATCAGGATCCCGCGATCATCCGCTTCGTGATGCGCAATCCGAGCGACCGGGTAACCTACGGCGATCTCAGAATGATCCGTGCGGAATTCGAGGAGCTGATGCAGCTCTCGCTTGCAGCCGGAACCATCGGGCATCCGATTCCCTATGAGAAATATGTGGACGAGCGGTTCGCACACGCCGCGCGTCCGGCCGGGATTCCGCTATGAAGCGCGCGGTGGGAAACACGAGCGCACATCGGCTTGCGGCCGCGGCGCTCGCGCTCGCGCTCGCGCTCGCGCTGGCGTTGGCGTTGGCGTCGGCGTTGGCGTTCATGAGCGCAGCGGCGGCGGGGGCAGCGCAAGCGCCCGCGTTCAGGGCGGGACTCTTCGACCCGCCACGGCAGGCGCCGGACTTTTCTCTGCAGGGTACGGACGGCCACGAGCTCAGGATGAGTCACTATCGCGGCAAAGTGGTGCTGCTGGCCTTCGGCTACTCCTCCTGCACCGCGGTCTGTCCGGTCACGCTGGCGACCTTCGCGGCGGCACTGCGCGAGCTCGGTCCCCTTGCGGCGGAGGTGCAGGTGGTCTACGTGACGGTGGATCCGGAGCGCGACGTCCCCGCGCGCCTGCAGGCATTCCTGGCTCGCTTCGATGCAACTTTCATCGGCGCGACGGGCACCGCTGCCCGGCTCGCCGGCGTGCGCAGCGACTACGGCATCAGCGCGCAGAAGATACCCGCGCGCGACGGCTACTCGTACTCCCACTCCTCCTTCACGTATCTGATCGACCGCGCCGGCCGGATACGGGCGCTCATGCCTTACGGGCACAGCCCGGAGGATTACGTGAACGATCTCAGGTTGCTGCTGAAGGAGTGAGCGGTGCGTGCGCGCTCAGTTGTCCTTTGGACGATCGCGTCCGCCGCCGCCGGGGCTCTGGCGTGGAGCGGATTTGCGCCGGTCCACAGCGCCTCCCGGGACGAGGTGTTCGTGATCCCGAAGGGAACCTGGGCGCGCCGGATGTCCGGTGACAAGGTCGAGATCCTGCCGGACCACATCCGCCTGACCCTCGGCATTCGCGATATTCTGGTGCTGCGCAACCGCGACGAGGTGCCGCAGATCTTCGGTCCGACGCTGATGATGCCGGGCCAGAGCTTCGCGCTGCCGTTCGCGCAGGCGTCCGAATATCAGTTCGTGTGTACGGCGCACGCGAGCGGCCAGATGACCATCATCGTGGAGCCATACCCGGTCAGTCCGTGGGCGAGGATCCGCTGGCGCGCGCGCGAGCTGCTGCATCACCTGCACGAGCCCACGGCGACCTCGGCATCCTGACCCTCCATGCGCAGACTCAAGCAAGCCCTGCCGTCCCTCGCCGTGATCGCAGCCCTCATCGCGCTCTGGTGGGCGGCGGTGCTCGCCACCCACAGCGTCATCTTCCCGACGCCCCGGGCGGTCGTCGCCGGCGCATGGGAGCTGCTCAAGGACGGCACGCTGGCGCGACACATTGGCGCATCGCTCATGCGCGTAGCCAGCGGATTCGGGCTGGCCGTGTGCGTGGCCCTGCCGCTCGGCCTGTGGATGGGCTGGGTACGCGGCGCGTACCGGACGCTGAACCCGCTCTTCCAGATGCTGCGGCCGATCTCGCCCATCGCCTGGATTCCGATCGCGATTCTCTGGTTCGGCGTCGGCGACGCCTCGCCCATCTACCTCATCTTCATCTCGTCCGTGTTTCCCATGATCGTGCAGACCACGGTCGGCGTGCATACCATCGAGAAACGCTATCTGCGGGCCGCGGAGAACTTCGGTGTTTCACGCCACACGCTGTTCAAGCGGGTCGTCATTCCCGCGGTGCTGCCGCAGATCGTCGTCGGCATGCGCATCGGGCTCGGGGTCGCCTGGCTGGTGGTCGTGGCGGCCGAAATGATCGCGCTGCACTCGGGGCTCGGCTACATGATCATGGATTCGCGTAACGCCGGAAATCGCTACGACCTGGTGGTCGCAGGCATGATCATCATCGGTGTGATCGGCCTGTCGCTCGACGGCACCATGCGTCTGCTCGAGCAATTCAAGTGGGTCAGGTGGCGCTATGCGCACTAAGATCGAGGCCCGCGATCTCAGGAAGTCCTTCGCCTCGGACAAGGGATCCCTGCCGGTCATCGAGAATGTGAGCCTCGCCGTGCGCGACGGCGAGTTCGTCGCCATCGTCGGCCCCTCGGGCTGCGGCAAGACAACCCTGCTGAACATGATCGCGGGCTTCGTCGCTCCGGACGCCGGCTCGGTGGTCATCGACGGTGTGCCGCACGAGAGGCCTGATTCCAGAGGCATCCTCATCTCGCAGCAGGGCTCGGTGTTTCCCTGGCTGACGGTGCGCGAGAACCTCATGTTCGGCCTCAACGGCCACGCGCCGGCCGACAGCGTGGAGATCGCGGATCACTACGCCGACATCGTCGGGCTGCGGGGCTTCGAAGACAGCTACCCTCACGAACTGTCGGGGGGCATGCTGAAACGCACCGAGCTCGCGCGCGCCCTGGCCGTCAAGCCCGAGATCCTCTACATGGATGAGCCGTTCTCGGCGCTCGATGCGCTCATGAGCCTGCGCATGCGCAACGAGCTGCTGCGGATCCTGGTGCAGGAGCGCCACACGGTGCTGTTGATCACGCACGACGTGGAAGAAGCGATCCACCTGGCCGATCGCATCGTGGTGCTGTCGGCGCGGCCGGCCCGCATTCAGGCGACGTTCGAAGTGCCGTTTCCGCATCCACGCAGACTCTCCGACGCCGACCCGCAGGCGCTGCGCGTGGCGATACTCCAGGAGCTCGGTGTCGATCGCGGCGAGCTCGGCTCCTGACTCGATGCGCCGCGCCGCTCAGTCCACGACCAGCGACTGGATCCTGATCCCGGCGCGCAGCACCCCGGTCACCGGCGTCGCCTCGGCGACCTCGAGCAGCTGCGCCTTCTGTGCGGCGGTGAGCGGCTTGGTGAAGGAGAGCCGCCGCTCGATGTGATCGCGGCCGGCGGCGTCGCGCGACCAGCGCACGCCGACGGTGATCTTGCCCAGCGTCCAGTCGTTCTGCGCCGCGTGCTTGCGCAGCGCCACCGCGGTGCAGGTGCCGAGGCTCGCGAGCAGCAGTTCGCGCGGCGCAAAGCCGGCATCGCTTCCGCCGGAGCCGACCGTCTCGTCGGCCGTCAGGTGGTGATGGCCGGAAACGACCTGCTGAACGTGCTGGTGCTCATTGATTACCGTGACGTAGGCCATGGGCCGCTCCCCCGTTGCCCGCGCGCCGCCGTCCGTGCCGGCCGAGCGGACGCGCCGCGCGGCTCAGCATACTCCTCGCGATGCTCGCCATACTCATGCCGGTCACGTCATCGAGGCGGTAGGGAGCGCCCTCGAGGATCGCCGCGGCGGCGCGCAGGCCGCTGCGGATCGCGGGCCCGATCCCCTCGCCGAGATCCCGGCTCGCGAGCCCGGCCGCATCGCCGGTGATGAAGGCATTGTCGCGGCGCACGACGTCGACCCGTCCGCGCAGGAAGTAGCTGTAGCCGGACGGCTCGTAGTGCGCGCCGCGCGTCAGCCCGCCGTCGAGCTTGGCGGCGAACTGCGCCCAGTGCGACTTGATGTCCTGGCCCGCGCTCTTGATGCGCTCGGCAAAGCCGCCGATGCCGACGTTGAGCCAGCCGCTCTCCTTCGGCACGTACCACGAGTAGCCCGGCAGCCCCTCATCGCAGAACCACAGGTGGCAGTCGCCGTCCCGCCAGTCGTACTCGATCTCGTGCTCGAGCGTCACGATCTGCAGCTCGTGCGCACGCGGGTTCACTTCGCGGAACAGGTTACGGTACACCGGGCAGCGCGTGCCGCCGGCGCCGATCAGATAGCGGCAGCGCCAGGCGCCGTCGAGGACGTAGCCCGAGCCGTCGGCGATGATCTCGCGCACGTTGTGCTGCTCGACCGGCGCACCCGAGCGCTCGAGCAGCCACGCGTCCCATTCGAAGCGGCGGATCGAATGCTGCACGCACGGCACCGGCAGGCTCAGGCGCCCGTAGTGCACCCGCAGGCGCGGGAAGGTGAGCAGGCGATGCGGATAGTCGTCGAGATCCATCCCGACCTCGCGCACCACCTCCGGGGTGATCCAGCCCGCACAGAGCTTCAGGCGCGGGAAGCGCTCGCGGTCGAGCACCAGCACGTCGGCGCCCGCACGCCTGAGGCGCCAGGCTGCGCTCGAGCCCGCGGGCCCGCCGCCGACGATGATGACCTCGCACGAGCGCATGGGGACGGTCAGGTGTACAGGTGCGCGCGCGTCCAGGGAAGGTCGTTGTTATCGGCGGTCGCAAACACCACCTGGAAGAGTTGCAGCGTCCCGGTGGAGAAGCCCGCGATCGAGCCCGCGAGGTAGAGCCGCCACATGCGCACGAACTTCTCGTCGAACATCGCCCGCACGCGCCCGGCGGCTCCCTCGTAGAGCGCCAGCCAGTGGCGCAGGGTCTGCGCGTAGTGCAGCCGCAGGTTCTCGACGTCGAGCACCGACAGGTCCCAGGGCTCGAAGATCTGCGACATCTCGCTGAGCGCCGGCGGATGAGCGCCGGGGAAGATGCGCTTCTCGATCCAGGGCTGCAGCCGCGCCGGGTGGTTGCGGCCGATCGAATGAATCAGCCCGCGGCCGTTGCTCCCGAGGCAGCGCCGCGCGATGCGCCCGAGGGTCGGGTAGTTCTTCACGCCGACGTGCTCGAGCATGCCGACCGAGACGAAGGCGTCGTAGTGACCGGAGATGTTGCGGTAGTCGTCCTCGACGTACTCGACCTGGCCCGCGAGCCCCTCGCGCGCGGCCCGCTCGCGCGCATACGCCACCTGCTGGTGCGAGATGTTGAAGGCGCGCACGCGCACGCCGTAGTGGCGCGCCATGTGCAGCGCCAGCGTCCCCCAGCCGCAGCCCGCCTCGACCACGCTCTCGCCGGCCTGCAGGCGCACCTTGCGGCACACGTGGTGCATCTTGGCGGTCTGCGCCTCATCGAGTGTGGCAGTCGGCGTGGGATAGTAGGCGCAGGTGTACGCCATGGTCTCGCCGAGCCACAGCGCGTAGAAATCGTTGCCGATGTCGTAGTGGTGATGGATGTTGTCGCGCGCGCGGGCGAGCGTATTGAGGCGCGGGCGGTGCGCCAGGTCCGCGGCGCGCCGCAGCCACGAGGGCCGATCGGCGGCGGCACTCGCCCGGTACACGACCTCGAGCAGCTCCACCAGGTCGCCCTCGACGGCGACACTGCCGTCGCTGTAGGCGTCACCGATACGCACCCACGGGTCCGCCAGGATCGAGACCAGCGTGGCGCGGCTCGCGAACGTCACGCGCGCCACGGGGGCCGAGGCGGCGCGCACGCGCGCCCCACCGCGCACCGCGAACTCCACCGGCGGATCGCCGAGGAACGAGGAGACGCGCTTGAGCAGCCACCGGTCGGTCTTGCGCACGGCCGTCTGCGCGGCCTCGGTATCCGCAGCGCCGCCAGCGGCGGCGCGCGGGATCTCGCCGTCCTTGCGTCCGGAAATCAGGCTCTCATCGGTGGCGCTCACGACTCGTTTCCCCTTCTTTCCCCTTCTTCTGGAATGTTAAATCTAGCATGCCCATTGCACCCCCGGAGCGAGGGCACTGAACCACAGTGGCGTCAGTACCTTACGACGGTAACATCAGGAAGATTCGCAGGACCGCCGGCGCGCAGCTGCAACCCCCGCGCACGATCGCCCCGGACGCCTGAGTTAGACTCCGCGCCCTGCCGGGATCCGGAAGAATAAACATGACCCGCATTGCTCCCTGGCTCCTGACCGCCACCGCCGCCGTGATGACCTCGGTCGCGGCTGCCCCGCTCGCCGGGACGGCCGCGCCGGGGGATTCTCCGCCGGCCGCCCGCGGCATCGATCTCGCGGGCATCGACCGCACGGTTCTGCCCGGGGACGATTTCTTCCGCTATGCCAACGGCGCATGGCTGAAGACCGCCGGGATTCCCGCCGACCGCAGCAGCTATGGTACGGGGGCGATACTGGCCGAGCTCAACACCCAACGCACCGCCGGGCTCATCAAGGGCGCCGCCGCGCACGCTGCCGCCGGCTCCGACGCACGCAGGATCGGCGACTACTACGCGAGCTTCATGGACGAGGCGCGCATCGAGAAGCTCGGGCTGACGCCGCTGCGCTCCGCGCTCGCGCGCATCGCGGGCGTCGCGGACCGCGGGGACCTGGCGCGGGCGCTCGGCCAGCAGCTGCGCGCCGACGTGGACGTGCTCAACAACACCAGCCTCCATACCCCGAACCTGTTCGGCCTGTGGGTCGCGCAGGACCTCGACGAGCCGGCGTCCTACTCGCCGTTCCTGCTGCAGGGCGGACTCGCGATGCCGGATCGCGACTACTACCTCAGCCCGTCGGCGCCCATGGCCGCCATCCGCGACCAATACCAGGCGCACATTGCCCGCGTGCTCGAGCTCGCCGGCGTCGGGGAGGCGCGCGCCAGAGCCGCACGGATCTTCGCCCTCGAGGCGCGCATTGCGGAGGCGCACCTGAGCCGCGCGGACTCCGAGGACGTGAAGAAGGGCAACAATCACTGGTCGCGCCGCGACTTCGCCGAGCGGGCGCCGGGGCTCGACTGGGAGGCGTTCTTCGCCGCCGCGGGCCTCGGGCAGCAGCCGCGCCTGGTCGTGTGGCAGCCGGGCGCCGTCATCGGGATCGCGAAGCTGGCCGCTTCCGAGCCGCTCGAGACCTGGAAGGACTATCTGTGCTTCCACCTCCTCGCGTGGGCCTCGCCCTACCTGCCCAGGGCGTTCGTCGAGGAGGATTTCGAGTTCAACAGCCACGTGCTCTCCGGCACCCCGCAGCTGCGGGAGCGCTGGAAGCGCGCGGTCGACGCCACCGATGCCGCCCTCGGGGATGCCGTGGGGAGACTCTACGTCGAGCGCTATTTCCCGGCCACCGAGAAGGCGCGCGCCGCGCAGATGGTGCGCAACCTGCTCGCCGCCTTTGCCTCGCGCCTCGACCGCATCGAGTGGCTGGCGCCCGAGACGCGGCGCCAGGCGAAGGCCAAGCTCGCGACCCTCAAGGTCGGGCTCGGATATCCCGACAGATGGCGCGACTATGCCGGGCTCGAGGTGCTCCGCGGTGACGCCCTGGGCAACGCCGGGCGCGCCGAGCTGTTCGAATACCGTCGCAACCTCGCCAAGCTCGGAACACCGGTCGATCGCTCCGAGTGGTGCATGACGCCGCAGACGGTCAACGCGGTAAACCTGCCGGCGATGAACGCCCTGAATTTCCCGGCGGCGATCCTGCAGCCGCCGTACTTCGACCCGCGGCGCGATCCGGTGCTCGACTACGGCGCGATCGGCTCGGTGATCGGTCACGAGATCAGCCACAGCTTCGACGACCAGGGCGCGCTCTTCGATGCCGACGGGCGGCTGCGCAACTGGTGGACGGCGGAGGACTTCGCGCACTTCGAGGCGGCGGGCAAGCGCCTCGCCGAGCAGTTCGACGGCTACCGGCCGTTCCCGGACGTTGCGGTGAACGGCCGCCAGACGTTGAGCGAGAACATCGCCGACGTGGCCGGGCTCGCCGACGCGCTCGACGCCTGGCGGCTGACTCTCGGCGGCAAGCCGGCGGCGGGTGCCGCGGGCTTCGGCGCCGAGCAGCTGTTCTTCCTGGGCTTCGCGCAATCCTGGCGGCAGAAGATCCGCGAGGCGGCGCTGCGCCAGCGCCTGGTCACCGACGGCCACGCGCCGGCCGAATATCGCGCCGACACGGTGCGCAATCTCGACGCCTGGTACGCGGCCTTCGCAGTCAAGCCGGGCGAGAAGCTCTATCTCGCGCCGGCGGACCGGGTACGGGTATGGTAACGGCACAGGAGCGGGCACCCACATGAAGATCGAGCTCTCGCCGCTGGAGGCGCGCATCGTCGGCTGTCTGATCGAGAAGCAGATCACCACGCCCGACCAGTATCCGCTGTCGCTCAACTCCCTGGTCGCCGCATGCAACCAGAAGAGCAACCGCGATCCGGTCATGGATCTCGACGCGGCGGCGGTGCAGAGCGCCCTCGATCAGCTGTCCCGGCGGCATCTGGTGCTCGAGAAGTCGGGCTTCGGCAGCCGGGTGCTGAAATACCAGCATCGTTTCTGCAACACCGAGTTCGGCACTTTCAAGCTCACCGCGCACGAGCTCGCGATCGTGTGCGAGCTGCTGCTGCGCGGGCCGCAGACCGCAGGCGAGCTGCGCACCCGCGCGAGCCGCATGGAGCCGTTCGCCGACGTCACCCAGGCGGAGGGCGTGCTCGAGGGACTGCGCACGCGCGAGGACGGGCCGTTCGTCGTGCGGCTGCCGCGCGAGAGCGGCCGCCGCGATTCGCGCTATGCGCACCTCTTCAGCGGCGCGGTAGCCATACCGCCGCCGGCGGCGGAGCCGCCGGGCGCGGTGCCGACGGCTGCGGCGGAGAGTGAGGCGCGGCTCGGGCGGCTCGAAGAAGAGCTGCGGCAGCTGCGCGCGGAGCTCGAGGAGCTGAAGCGGCGCATGCCGGGTTGATGCGCCGGATCGGGGCGTCCTGCCGAGCCCAGCGCGGACAGGTCCCTGTGCCTCACGAGCTACCGAGCGCTGCGAAGTACACGAGCGTGCTGTAGGGCATGACGATGCAGCCGTCGCGCTGGTGGCGGGCAAACACCTCGCGCAGCATCTCGACCATGGGCTGGTAGTCGGCCGAGCCGGACTCGGGCGCGTAGGAGGAGGACATCAGCCGTCCCCTGAGCCCCTCGAAATCGAGGATCTGCTGGTTGGCGAAGGCTCTCACCTCCATCGCCGCGCCGAGGAATCCGCGCATCGCGCCGACGTCGGCGCGGCTGGCGGTGATGCGCGTGTACTCGGGCGCGTGGCGCCTGAGGAGCGCCTCGTAGTCGGCGAGGAACGCCGTCGCCTCGGGCGGCCGCTCGTTCCACAGCAGCGCGGCCCACGCACCGGGGCGCAGAACGCGCAGCGCCTCGAGGCGCGCGCGCTGCGGGTCGAACCAGTGAAAGGCCTGCCCCGCGACCAGCAGGTCGATGCTCGCGGCTGCGAGCGTGGTGGCCTCGGCGCTGCCCGCGACGCTGTGAAAGCGCGGGTCGTGACCGAGCTGCGCTTCCGCCGCGGCGCGCATGTTCTCGTTCGGCTCGACCGCGAACACTTGCGCGCCGCACTTGAGGAGCAGCTCCGTAAGGATGCCGGTGCCGGAGCCGACATCGGCGACCGCCGCGCCGGGGGCGAGTCCGCAGCGTTCCGCGAGCAGCTCGAGCGCCGGCGGCGGATAGCTCGGGCGGTAGCGCGCGTAGTCCTCCACCCGGGAGCTGAAGCGCTCGGTCGATCGCATCATGCTGCTCTCTCCGGCACACGCGCACGCTGTACTGGCGGCGTCGCGACACAGTGTGCGCTCGGGTGGTGCCGCGCGCCTCTCCATAAAGATGTGGCGACACGGTAACTTAATCGCGTGACAATGTCGTCACGCGTTGGCTGGGAGACTCAAGCGATGTCCGGCCCCTACAAGCGCCTCGAGACCAAGCTGGTACATGCCGGCGAGCCGCGCCCGCGCATCGACGGCGCCGTGGAAATGCCGATCTTCCAGTCGGCCACTTACGAGTACCGCGGCGAGCGCCGTTACGATGACGTGCGTTACCTGCGCCTCAACAACTCTCCCAATCACCTGGCGCTGCACGCCAAGCTGGCCGCCCTCGAGGGATCCGAAGCCGCGCTGGTCATGGCGAGCGGCATGGCGGCAATCACCACGACGCTGCTCACGGTGCTGTCGGCCGGCGATCACCTGCTGGCGCAGAGCTGCCTGTACGGCGGCACCCACGACTTCGTGACCCGCGATTTCGCGTCCTTGAGCCTGTCGGCGGGCTTCATCGACGCCGACCGGCCCGACGGCTGGCGCGCGCAGCTCAAGCCCGGCACGCGCGCCATATACGTCGAAGCGATGACCAACCCGCTGCTCGAGGTGGCAGACCTCGAGGCGGTCGTGGAGTTCGCGCGCGCCCACCGCCTGATATCCATCATCGACAACACCTTCGCGAGCCCGGTCAACTTCCGCCCCATCGAGGCGGGCTTCGACCTGGTCCTGCACAGCGCCACGAAGTATCTCAACGGACACGCCGACATCGTCGCCGGCGTGGTCGCGGGAAGCGGTGCGCTGATCGAGCGCATCCGCCACAAAGCCAACCATCTCGGCGGCACGCTCGATCCGCACGCGGCGTTCCTCCTCAACCGCGGCTTGAAGACGCTGGCGCTGCGCGTGCGCTACCAGAACGAGAGCACGCTCAGGATTGCGCAGTTTCTCGAGGCGCACCCGGCGGTCGCGCGCGTGCACTACGCCGGCCTTGCGAGTCACCCGCGGCGCGCGCGCGCCGCGCGCCTGTTCGCGGGCTTCGGCGGCGTGCTGAGCTTCGAGCTCAAGGGTCCCCCCGGGCGGGCGGATGAGCTCGCCGGCCGCCTGCGGATCCCGGCGCTCGCGCCGAGCCTCGGCGGAGTGCACACGCTGCTCACGCGCCCCGCCACCACTTCGCATGCGGGGCTGTCGCGCGAGGACCGCGCACGGCTCGGGATCAGCGACGGGCTGGTGCGCCTCTCGGTCGGCATCGAGTCCACCGAGGACCTGCTCGAGGACTTCGCGCAGGCGCTCGGTTGAGCAGCGCGGCCGTAAGTTCCGGGTGGCGAGGCCGCCGCCCCTGCTCCAGCATGCACCCGTCCCCCACCACCACGTACGCAATCCATGCCCACTGATCTCACGACCGCGCGCTCCCCGGGTATGGCCGCGGTGCCCGCAGAGCAGGCCGCCGCGCCCTGGCGCACTCCGCTCGAGCTCACGCTGCTCGGCGCGATCTGGGGCGGCTCCTTTCTCTTCATGAGAGTGGCCGCGGCGGATTTCGGCCCGCTGCCCCTGGTCGAGGCGCGCCTCGCGCTCGGCGGGCTGGTGCTGACACCGTTCCTGTGGCGGGCGCGGGCGCAGTTCACTCCCGGATTGTGGTTGCGCATCGCGGCAATCGCGGCGATCAACTCAGTGGTACCGTTCGCGCTCTTCGCCTGGGGCGCGGAGCGCGCACCGGCCGGCATCGGCGCGATCACCAACGCGATGACGGTGATGTTCACCTACCTGGTCGCCCACTTCTTCTTCGGCGAGCGCATCGGCGCACGCCGCCTCGTCGGCCTCACCGCCGGGTTCGTCGGCGTTGCGATCCTCGCGAGCGGCAAGACCGCAGGCGTCGGCGTGTGGCAGGCGGCGCTCGCGGGCACCGCGGCCGCCGTCTGCTACGGCTTCGGCATCAATCTGGTCCGCCGCTACCTCACCGGCTACCCCGCCGCGGCGGTGGCGGCCGCCAATCTCATCACCGGCGCCCTGCTCCTCGCCCCGCTGGCGGTGTACAGCTGGCCGTCGCGATCGATTCCGGCGGCATCCTGGACGAGCGCGGTGCTGCTCGGCGTGCTCTGTACGGGAGCCGCGTTCGTGTTCTACTACCGTCTCATCGCGCGCATCGGCGCGCCGCGCGCCTCTACGGTCACTTATCTCATTCCGTTGTTCGGCGTCATCTGGGCATGGCTCGTCCTCGGCGAGCCGCTCACTGCCACCATGGCGCTCGCCGGCGCCCTGATCCTCTCGGGTGTCGCGCTCAGCCAGCAGCGTGCTACAGGGAAGTGATGGCGGCCCGGGACCGTATGACCCCTGGCGATCCGTCGGCGGACCCCCGGCGCCGGCTGCACCTGCCGCGGCTGCTCAACGCGCGCGACCTCGGCGGCTGGCCGACGCTCGATGGCGGAGTCACGCGCTGGCGCTCGCTGGTGCGTACCGACGATCTCGCCCAGCTCGACGCCGCGGGCCTCGCCGCCCTGGCCGATCTCGGGCTCGAGACGGTGATCGACCTGCGCTGGCGCGCGGAAGCCGAGCGGCACCCGAGCCCGATCCCCGCCGCCCTGCCGCACATCCACTACCGCCAGATCTCGCTCCTCACGCCCAGCGAGGATGAGTGGCACGAGCGCAGCGGGGATGCCACCAAGGAGCTGTGGAACTGCGTGGTGCTCGAGCGCGTACGGGCCGAGCTGCGCGAGGTGCTCGCGGCGATCGCGGCCGCCGCGCCCGGCCCGCTGCTCTTTCACTGCATCGCCGGCAAGGACCGCACGGGGCTGGTCGCGGCGCTGCTGCTCGCGCTCGCGGACGTAGTCCCCGAGGCCATCGCGCGCGACTACGCACTGAGCAGCGCGAGCCTGCGGGACGGCTATCTCGAGCGCTACGCGCACCGCGACCCGGACGAGATCCTGGCGGCCTTACGTTGTCCTGAAGAAGGCGCGTACAACATGTTGAAATTCCTTGCCCACGCGGGCGGCGTGCGTGCCTACCTCAGGGAAATCGGCCTGACCGGTGGCGAGATCGCCACACTCCACGCGCGGCTGCGCGAGTAGCCGCTCACCTTCCCGAGTGCACGGACTGTGACTCCCGCAGCACCGCAGCGGGGGCGATCCGTGCGGCCATTCACGGCGGGTTCAGCCGCACTGCACGATACTCATGCTCGCACCGGTTGCGCGTGCTCCCGAGCCGCCCACACATTGCAAGCGCGGGCACCATTCAAGCAGGCACGGATTTGAGCACGCGGCACACCGGTGCTTCCCTTTTCCCGCTCCTCACCACATCCGCTATCCTCCTCGCGCCATATCGGCGCGTAAGGAGCCTCACGTGCAAGTTACCGGAGGGTGTCTGTGCCGGGCGGTGCGCTATACGATCGGCGCCGCTCCCATCGTCACGCGCACCTGCTGGTGCCGCGTATGCCAGTACATCGGCGCCGGCAGCGCCACCGTCAACGCCTGCTTCCCGAGCGAGGCACTCGAGGTGACGGGTGAACTGCGCGATTACCGCATGACTGCCGACAGCGGCAGCACCGCGCACCGGCGCTTCTGCCCGACGTGCGGCACCCACCTCTTCAGCGCCTCGGAGGCGCGCCCGCACCTGGTATTCGTGCGTGTCGGTACGCTCGACGACCCGGAAATCGCCCGCCCCTCGCTCACGATCTGGACGGCGAGCGCCCCGAGCTGGGCGTGCATCGACGAGCGGTTGCCTAAGGTCGAGCGGCAGCCGGGCTAGTCAAATTGGGCAAAAGTCGCCTGCGGCGCTTTGCCGGACATCACTCCGTAGGCCGCCGGCAAAAAGCGTGGCGCTCTCAATCGGTCGATGCAACGCCTTAGTATTGATTAAAAACAAAGGGGTTGCATATGAGCCGAGCATTTCCGGCGAGCCTTCAGGCGGAGGTTTGGCGGCGGTGGAAGAGTGGGGAGTCTTTGGCCCAGATCACCCGGGCTCTCAGCGCTCATGGGAGCGAGTTTGCCCAAGTGCTGCATCGCCACGGGGGGATCGTTCCCAGAGCCCGATGTCGCTCGAGGCGAGCTTTGAGCTTGGCCGAGCGAGAAGAGATTTCCCGTGGAATGACTGTAGGGCAATCGTTCCGGGCCATCGCCCGGAGCATTGGCCGCTCTCCCTCCACCGTCAGTCGCGAGATCAGACGTAACATCACCCGCGAAGGTGGCTACCGAGCTCACACAGCCGATCAGCGCGCCTGGGATCAAGCGCTGCGACCGAAGCGCTGCCGATTGGCCCAATATCCTCAGCTCGCCCACCTGGTGGCCCAGAAGCTTCAGCTGCAGTGGTCCCCGCAGCAGATCAGCGGCTGGCTTGCCAGGGAGTATGGCGCGGATGACAGTAGACGTGTGTCGCATGAGACGATCTACCGAAGCCTCTTCATCCAAGCCCGCGGCGTGCTGAAAAAGCAGCTCCTGCAACATCTGCGCAGCGGCCGACGCCTGCGCCACAAACGTGGCTACACGACGCAGGGTACGGGCCGAGGTCAGATCAAGGATGCGATCTCGATCCGCGAGCGACCTGCCCAGGTGGAGGATCGAGCCATTCCAGGACACTGGGAAGGAGATCTGCTCAGTGGCTCACGCCGTACCCAGATCGCTACACTGGTGGAGCGGCACTCGCGCTTCGTGATGCTCGTAAAGCTCCCAGGACGCGATACGCACAGCGTCATCAACGCCCTCACGCGTAAGGTCGGGAAGCTCCCCAAGCAGCTCCGTCGCTCAATCACCTGGGACCGCGGCAAGGAGATGGCTCACCACCGAGACTTCTCGCTCGCCACCGACATCCAGGTCTACTTCTGCGACCCACATAGTCCTTGGCAACGCGGCTCGAACGAGAATACCAATGGGTTGCTACGGCAATATTTCCCCAAAGGCACCGACCTATCGGTCTACTCACAAGCGGACCTCGACAAGGTCGCCTTGCGGCTCAATCAGCGACCTCGGCAGACCCTCGGCTTTGACACCCCGGCCAACGTTCTACATGCTCATGTTGCGTTGACCGATTGAGAGCGCCACACTTTTTGCCGGCGGCAACCGGAGTAATGTCCGCCGAAATCGCCGCAGGCGATTTCGGCCAGTAAACTAGATGCGCCGCGCGCGGCGTAGCGCCTCGTAGCGCGCGAACAGCTCTTCCTCGAGCCGCGCCGCAGGAGCTGCCACCACCGGCGCCCCGAGCTGCGCGAGCAGCGCGCGCTGCCCGGCCGTGCGTGCCTCGTGGTCGGCCGCCGCGAGCGCTACGTAGGGATCCAGCCAGTCACGCGCGTAGCGGCGCGCGAGCTGCGCGATCTCCCCGCTCTGCACCCCGGCCACCAGCACCAGGTGCGGCGGCGCGAGCAGCCGCACGGCGCG
>DASQIP010000114.1:0-20855 GCA_035631515.1 Steroidobacteraceae bacterium | reverse complement strand
CGCCTTGATCGGCAGTTGCCCCTCTCCCCAGAGGTTGAGGAAGTCGCCGCGCAGCGTTTCCGCGGTGAGCACATCGAGCGCCGAGAACGGCTCGTCCATCAGCAGCAGGTTCGGGTGCACGACCAGCGCGCGCGCGAAGCCTACGCGCTGGCGCATGCCGCCCGAGAGCTCGCGCGGATAGGCGGATTCGAAGCCGTCGAGCCCGATCAGGTCGATCGCCTGCAGGGAGCGCTTGCGCCTCTCGTCCTCGGGCGTGCCCTGCGCCTCGAGCCCGAGCTGCACGTTCTCGAGCACGGTGAGCCAGGGGAAGAGCGCGAAGCTCTGGAACACCATCGCAATGCCCTGCGCCGGGCCCGTGACCGGGTGGCCGAGATAGCCGACCACGCCGCTGGTCGGGTCATCGAGGCCCGCGATCAGTCTGAGCAGCGTCGACTTGCCGGAGCCGGAGCGCCCGAGGAGCCCCACGATCTCTCCGGGGCGCAGCTGCAGATTGACGTTCTCGAGCACCACGAGCTGATCGCCGTCGGCCTTGCGGAAGGACTTGCACACCCCCTGCACTTCGAGCAGCGGCGCGAGATTCAGCGCGGGAGCGGTGGCGTTCACGGGTGCCTCCTCGGAATTCCCCGCATTCTCAGCTGATGCGGAACTTGCGTTCGGCGCGCGCGTACAGCGGCCGCCAGAATACCCGGTTGAGGACCACCACCAGCAGGCTCAGCACCATGATGCCGAGCACGTTGCGCTGGAAATCCCCGGCCGCGGTGGCATCCGCGATGTACGCCCCCAGGCCGTGCGCCCGTACGGTCTCCGTGCCCCAGGCGGCCACCTCGGCATTGATGCTCGCATTCCACGAGCCGCCCGAGGCGGTGATCGCCCCGGTGACGTAGAACGGAAACACCGCGGGCAGCGCCACCCGGCGCCACCACAGCCACCCGCGCACGCCGAGGTTCTCGCTCGCATAGCGCAGGTCGGGCGCGATCGCCGAGGCTCCGACGATCACGTTGAAGAGAATGTACCACTGCGTTCCGAGGATCATGAGCGGACTCAGCCAGATATCCGGCGTGAGCTTCAGCAGCACGATGGCCGAGACCACGATCGGGAAGAAGAGATTCGCCGGAAAGGCGGCCAGGAACTGGGCGATCGGCTGCACCAGGGTCGCTACCCGCGGCCGCAGGCCCACCCAGACGCCGATCGGCACCCACACGAGGCTCGCGAGCGCGATCAGCACCACGACCCGCAGCAGCGTGAAGACGCCGTAAAGGAGCACGCGCTCGATCTCCGCCGGCGGCACCTCGCTCAGCACGAAGCGCGCGATCCTCCAGACGGCGCCGATCCCGACGACGATGAGCAGCGCGTACCAGGCGTAGTCCATCCAGCGCGTGCGCCAGACCGTCGCCGCCCGTGGCGCCGGCGCGCCCTGCGTGCCACGCGGCTTCATGCCGGGGCGCAGCACCGCGGCGAATCCCTGGCCGATCAGGCGCAGGAACCGCGAGCGGCGCAACATGGTGAGCGCCCACGAGCGGCTCGCCGTGAAGCCCGCCTCCTGATCGAGGCGGAACCAGTCGGCGCTCGCATTCAGCGGACGGAACAGCAGCTGATCGAACAGCAGGATGACGACGAACATCGCCGCGATGGCCCAGCCGATGGCGGCGAGGTTGCGCTGCTCGATGGCGAGCGCGATGTAGGAGCCCACCCCGGGGAGCGAGACGGTCGTGTGTCCGACGGTGATGGCCTCGGAGAACACCAGGAAGAACCAGCCGCCGGACATCGACATCATCATGTTCCAGATGAGCGCCGGCATCGCGAACGGCACCTCGAGCCGCCAGAAGCGCATCCACGGCGACAGCTGGAAGTTACGCGCCGCGTCCACCATCTCGTCCGGAATGCTGCGCAGCGAGTGGTAGAAGCTGAAGGCCATGTTCCACGCCTGGCTGGTGAAGATGAGGAAGATGGCGGCGAGCTCGGCCCCCGCCACCCGCCCGGGCGTGAGCTGCAGGAAGAACAGGATGGTGAACGAGAAGCCGAGGATCGGCACCGACTGCAGGAAGTCGAGCAGCGGCACCAGGATCACCTCGGCGCGCCGGCTCTTGGCGGCGAGCGTCGCGTAGCTGAACGTGAAGATGAGCGATGCGACCATGGCGAGCACCATGCGCAATGCGGTCCGTGCCGAGTAGCCGACGAGGGCCGAGGGCTCGAGCGAGATCGGCGTGGCCTGCAGCCGCGCCAGCGAGCCCGTCAGCCCGTGCGCCGCCTGCGCACAGTAGATGAAAAAGAGAAACACCAGCGCAAACGCGAGCACGTCCCAGCCGCCCGGGACGTAGCGGGTCCGAAGCACTGCGATGGGTAGCCGGTCGAAACGCATCCGGCGAAGTTTGCCCGAATACCCTGACGATTGGCACCGCAAGGAAGGGCCCACGGTGCGGCCGCGCCGCGACTGTCGTACGATAGTTGCCTATGAAAGCAACCCTCATACTCGCAGCTACCGCGACGGCTCTGGTCCTCACCGTCGCCGCGCCCGCCGGCGCCGATGAGCCCCAGGGCTCCGGCGTCAAGGAGACGATCAAGCAGGATGCGAAGACCGCCGGTCATGCAATCGCCGATGGTTCCCGCAAGGTCGGGCATGAAGTCGCCGATACCTCGCGCCAGGTCGGACACGAAGTGGCCGACGCTTCCCGCAAGGTCGGGCACGAGGTCGCGGAAAAGACCGCGCCGGCGCGCGAGGCGGTGAAGGAAGACTCGAAGAAGGCCGGCAAGGCGATCGCGCACGGCGCCAGGACCGTCGGCAAGAGCGTGGAGCACGGTGCCGAGAAGGCCAAGGACGCCGTGACACCGAAGAGCGACGACTCGAAGCCGGGCAAGTGACCTGAGCGTCGTGCGTCCGATGCACGCCCCGGCCGGGCTGCGCCTGGACTATCTGTCGGCGGCGGAATACCGCTCGGCCGCGTGCGCCGACGTGCTCGGCGTCGCCGCCTTCAGCGGCCCGCCGGCGCCGACCGCCGGCAGCGGCGAGATCCCGGTCGCCGAGGTCAATACCCCCGTGCTGCTCGGCACCGCGCACGTCTACGAGGTGTGGCGCTCGGACCAGCCGGCCGAGTCGGGCCGCCGCAACCGCGTGCGCTTCCGCCGCAGCGAGAACCTGCTGTTCGGCTGCATCGCGCTCGCCGAGTCGGAGGTGGCGGGCGGCATGCCCGCTGCGCCGGCCGCTCCCTCGGCACTGCACGCCGCCACCGAAGAGGCCTACCGCGAGATCTGCGCCACGCTCGATGCGCTCGGCTACCCGCACCTGCTGCGGGTGTGGAACTACCTGCCGGACATCAACCGCGACACCGACGGCATCGAGCGCTACCGCCAGTTCAACCGCGCGCGGCAGGAAGCCCTGCACGCCAGCGGGCGCACCCTCACCGGCAACGTCCCGGCCGCCTCGGCCCTCGGCGCAGTGAGCGGCAGTCCCCTGGTGGTGTACTTCCTCGCCGGGCGCACCGCGCCGGCCTTCATCGAGAACCCGCGCCAGCTCTCCGCCTACCGCTACCCGCACCAGTACGGCAGCCATCCGCCGGTGTTCTCGCGCGCGACGCTGCTGCGCCAGCGCGACAGCCTGACGCTGTTCATCTCGGGAACCGCGAGCATCGTCGGCCATCGCTCGATTCACGTCGGCGACACCGCGGCCCAGACCCGCGAAACGCTCACCAACATCGCCGCCCTCCTCGAGGAAGCCAACCGCGTCGAGCGTGCGGCGCGCTTCTCGCTCGGCGCGCTCGCCTGCAAGGTCTATGTGCGCCGCCCGGCGGACGTGGCCGTCATCCGCGCCGAGCTCACGCGGGCGCTCGCGCCTGCCTCGAAGGCGATCTACCTGCAGGCAGACATCTGCCGCCAGGACCTGCTGGTCGAGATCGAGGCGACCGCCATGTGCCCGCTCAAAGCCGACGCGTGAGCCAGCGCCGCCGCGGGCCGGGGCTCCTGCGGCGGGGCGCGCCGGCCGCGGCGCTCATGGTGCTCTGTTCGCTCGCCCCGCACGGGGCGTGGGCCGAGCAGCAGCCGCTGTGGGAATTCGGCCTGGGTGTTGGAGCGCTGGTGTTCAACGACTACCGCGGCGCCGACACCACGCACCTCTACCCCGTGCCGGTGCCCTACTTCGTGTACCGCGGCAAGTTCCTGCAGGCCGACCGCGACGGGCTGCGCGGCCGGCTGTTCCGTCAGGACCGCATCGAGCTCACCCTGAGCGTCAACGGCACCACCCCGGTGCGCGCCAACTCGGCACGCGCGGGGATGCCGGATCTGCGCCCGACGGTCGAGATCGGGCCGTTGCTCAATGCGCACCTGTGGCGCTCGGCGGACGCGCGCGCCAGGCTCGACCTGCGGCTGCCGGCGCGCGCCGCGTTCACCATCGAGTCCCATCCGCACGGCATCGGCTGGTTCTACGCGCCGCACCTGAACCTCGATCTGGCGCAGTACGCGGCGCCGCGGGGCTGGAAGCTGGGACTGCTCACCGGCCCGCTGTTCGCGCAGCGCCGCTACGACGATTACTTCTACAGCGTCGCACCGCAGTACGCGACGCCCACGCGCCCCGCCTACGCGGCTGCCGGCGGCTACGCCGGCACGCAGGCGCTGGTCTCGCTCACCCGGCGCTTCCCGGACCATTGGATCGGCGCCTACCTGCGGCACGACTCGCTCGGCGGCGCGGCCTTCGCGGCCAGCCCGCTGGTGAAGCGCGACAGCTACTGGAGCGGCGGGCTTGCCTTCGTGTGGATGATCGCCAGGTCGCCACGCCTGGTCGAGAGCGACGATTGACGCCCTCCGCCACCCATCTGGTGCTGATCCCGAGCTACAACCCCGGAGAGCGGTTGTCCGGGACGGTGCGCGCAGCGCGCGCGCACTGGAATCCGGTCTGGGTCGTCGTCGACGGCAGCACCGACGGCTCGGCGGCCCTGCTCACCGAGCTCGCGCGCGGCGACCCGGGACTGCGCGTGCTGGTGCGCGAGCGCAACGGCGGCAAGGGCGCGGCGCTCCTCGACGGGCTGCGCGCGGCGCGCGCGGCCGGCTATACCCACGTGCTCGCGATGGACTCCGACGGACAGCATCCCGCGGAATGCATCGAGGACTTCATGAGCGCCTCCGCGGCGGCGCCCGAGGCGATGATCCTCGGAGCGCCGGTGTTCGACTCGAGCGCGCCGCGCATCCGCCTGCGGGGGCGGCGCATAGCCAACTGGTGGACCAACCTCGAGACGCTGTGGTCGGGGATCGCCGATACGCTGTTCGGGTTCCGCGTCTATCCGATTGCGCCGCTCCTCGAGGTCATGCAGCGCACGCGCTGGATGCGGCGCTTCGACTTCGACGCCGAAGCCGTGGTGCGCCTCAGCTGGCGCGGCGTGCCGGCGCGTAACCTGCCGGCGCCGTGCCGCTACTTCTCGCGCGCCGAGGGCGGGGTGTCGCACTTCCGTTACTGGCGCGACAACCTGCTGCTCACCTGGATGTACACGCGCCTGTTCCTGGGCTTCCTGGTGCGCCTGCCGCTGTTGGCGGCACGCCGTATCGCACGCTGACCCTTCCGTACCGCGGCCGGGCGGCGGGTGCGCGGCGCATTTCCGGCCAGTGTTTGCCGCGGGATGCGCCCTTGTATAATGCCGCCAACAGTGTCAACTCCCTCAGTTCCCAATGTCAGACCACGTATCATCGCTGCGGCAGCCGGCTGATCCTGCCGGCATCAACGCCCTGACGCGCGAGCTCGCCGGCCTGATCGTGGCGGCGCTGAACCTCGAGGTTCCGGCCGCCGACATCGGCCCGGACCAGGCCCTGTACGGGGAGGGTCTGGGGCTCGACTCGATCGACATCCTGGAGGTCGCGCTGGTGGTATCCAAGCAGTACGGCGTGCAGCTGCGCGCCGACAGCGAGGACAACGAGCGCATCTTCGCCTCGCTCCGCCACCTCGCCGAATACGTCAACCTGCACAGGACGAAGTAATCAACTGGCCGCCCTGCCGCTGATCGCCCATGCATCGGCCGACGCGGTGCTCGCCTACCGCGCCGGGGCGCCGATCCTCGCCGGCCAGTTCCTCGCCGACGTGGCGCGCGCCGGCGCCGCCCTCGGCAGCGGCGCCAGCGTCCTCAACGTCTGCAGCGACCGTTACCGCTTCGCGGTAGGTCTCGCGGCGGCGCTCGCCACCGGCAAGGTGAGCCTGCTGCCCTCGACGCGCACCCCGGCGGTGATCGCACACCTGAAGAGCTTCGCCCCGGACGCCGTCTGCCTGACCGACGAGGACCAGTGCGACCTCGATCTGCCGCTGGTGCGCTTCCCGGACGCTGCGGGGGCGGACGCGCCCGGGCGCGCCGCCATACCCGGCGCGGCCGCCTTCACCGCGCTCGTGCCGCGCATCGAGGCGGATCAGCGTGCCGCCTGGGTGTTCACCTCGGGATCGACCGGCACCCCCGTCCCGCACGAGAAGACCTACGGGCGACTCATCGACAGCATGCGGGTGGAGGGGCAGCGCCTCGGCCTCGCCCCGGGGGTCTCGCACACCATCGTAGCCACGGTACCGCCGCAGCACATGTACGGCCTCGAGACGAGTGTGCTGCTGCCGCTCGCGAGCGGCAATGCGCTTACCGCCGAGCGGCCCTTCTACCCGGCGGACATCTGCGCCGTGCTCGCCACGGCCCCGAGGCCGCGCGTGCTCATCACGACCCCCATCCACCTGCGCGCGCTCATGGCCGCAGACCTCGCCATTCCCGACACCGACCTCATCGTCTCGGCTACCGCGCCGCTCTCCGGGCAGCTCGCGAGCGAAGTGGAGCAGCGCTGCGCTACGCGCCTGCTCGAGATCTACGGCACCACCGAAACGGGCTCGATCGCCGTGCGCCGCACGACGCAAACGCCCGAATGGCGTCTGTGGCCCGAGGTCAGGCTCGAGCCGCGCGCCGACGGGACCTGGGCACGCGGCGGCCACATCGAGCAGCCGACGCGCCTATGCGACGTGATAGAGGTGACCGGACCCGACCGCTTCCTGCTGCACGGCCGCGTGGCGGACCTGGTCAACATCGCCGGCAAGCGCAGCTCCCTTGCCTATCTCAATCATCAGCTCAACGCCATCCCCGGAGTCCTCGATGGCGCCTTCTTTCACTGTCACGCGGCCGCGGCAGATGCGGCCGTGACCCGCGTCGGAGCCTGTGTCGTGGCCCCCGGGCTCGACGCTGCGGCGATCACCGCGGAGCTGCGCCGGCGCATCGATCCGGTGTTCCTGCCGCGGCCGCTGCTGCTGGTGGCGAGCCTGCCGCGCACCAGCACCGGAAAGCTCCCGCAGGAAGCGCTGCGCTCGCTCGCGGCGGCGCCGCCCAAGCCGACCCCTGCGGCGTAAAGTCGTGGGCGCGGCCACCACCTTCACGATCGACCCGCGCCACCCCGCGCTCGCGGGCCACTTCCCCGGCTCTCCCATACTGCCGGGCGTCGTGCTGCTCGATGAGACGGTGCGGGCGCTCGAGCAGTCGAACGGCGGCGCGGCGCAGCGCTGGACCGTGGGCGCCGCCAAATTCCTCAAGCCCGTCCAGCCGGGGGAGACGCTCACGCTCGAGTGCGAGCCGCGGCCGAACGGCTCGATACGCTTCACCGTCTCGAGCGCCGGACGCGTGGTCGCGAGCGGCGTGCTGCGCCCGTCGGCGGCGCTGCAAACCGCGGCCGGTAACGTGGCCGTGCCGCGCGCCAGCGATGCTCACTGGGCCAGCGCGCGCGAGCGCGGCAGCGTAGCGCTGACGCGGGTGATGATGTTTCTGTCGCTTACTCTCGGCCGCCGGGCCGCCCGCGTGCTCCTTTACGGCATCACCACTTATTTCTTCCTGTTTGCGCCGCGGGCCCGGCGCTCTGCGCGGGAGTACCTGGACCGCGCGCTCGGCCGCCGGGCAACGACCGCCGACGTCTTTCGCCAGGTGTTCACGTTCGCTGCGACCATTCTCGATCGGCTCTACCTGGCGCGCGAGCGTCATGAGCTCTTCGACATCACGATCGAGGGCGAACCGCTGCTGCGCTCGGTCGTGGCGCAGGGAGCGGGCGCCTTCATCCTCGGCGCCCACCTCGGCAGTTTCGAGATCATGAGCGCCCTCGGGCGCCGGCAGCCGGGACTGCGCGTGGCGATGGCGATGTACGAGGACACCGGCAGCAAGCTGCGCGCCCTGAGCGGGCCGAATCCGGCCTCGGCACCCGTGATCATCCCGCTCGGGCACCTGGACGCGATGCTGCGGATCCGCGACTGCCTCGAGGACGGCAGCTTCGTCGGCATGCTCGCCGACCGCACCATCGGCGAAGCGCCGGCGCAGCGGCTGAGCTTTCTGGGTGCGCCGGCGCTCTTTCCCTCGGGTCCGATGCGCGCCGCCGCCGCGCTCAGGCGCCCGGTGTTCTTCATGGCGGGCCTGTACCGCGGCGCCAACCGCTACCACGTAGTGTTCCGGGAGCTCGCGGATTTCTCCGCGGTGCAGCGCGGCGAGCGCGAAGCGCAGGTGCAGGAGGCGGTCCGGCGCTACGCGAGCGTGCTCGAGGAGTGCTGCCGCTCGGATCCCTACAACTGGTTCAACTTCTACGATTTCTGGCATGACGCCGAGGCCGGGGCGCGCGGGGCGCAGGAGTGAGCGCGGCGCGAGCGCCCCGCGGGGCCTGGGCGCTGCTGCTGGCGCTCGCCGGCCCGCTCGCCGCCGCCGCCGGCTCCGATCCGCTCGATGCCCTCATGCAGCGGCTCGCCGCGCGCCGCCATGGCCACGTCACCTTCAACGAAGTGCAATACCTCGCCGTGCTCGACCGCCCGCTCGAATCCTCGGGCGAGCTGCTCTTCGAAGCGCCCGACCGCCTGGAGAAACGGATTCTGAAGCCCCGCCACGAAACGCTGGTGCTCGCGCACGGGGTGCTGAGCGCGACCCGCGGACAGCACACGCGCAGCGTGGATCTCGCGGCCTGGCCGCAGATCGCGCCGCTCCTCGAGAGTATCCGCGCCACACTGTGCGGCGATCGCGCGGCGCTCGAGCGCATCTTCAGCGTGCAGCTCGAAGGCGATGCGGCGCGCTGGACGCTGCGTCTCGTGCCGCGGGATCCTGACGCCGCGCGCGCCGTCAGCGCGGTGCTGATCACGGGCGCGGGCGCGGATTTGACCACCGTCGAGATCCTCGCGGCCGACGGCGACCGCTCGCTCCTCACCATCGGCCCGGAACTGCCATGACGCGCGCCGGCTGGACCGGCACGGCGATCTTCGCGGTGCTGACGCTCATCGCCCTGGCCGTGATCTCGCGCGCGACCTACACCGCGGACCTCTCGGCCTTCCTGCCCCGCACGCCGACGGCCCGTGAGCGGTTGCTGGTCGATGAGCTGCGCACCGGTCTCGCCTCGCGGGTCGTCATGGTGGCGGTCGAGGGTGGCGAGGCGGTGCAGCGGGCGCAGGTGGCCGCCGCGCTCGCGCGCGCGCTGCGCGCCGACCCCTCATTTGCCGCCGTGAGCGACGGCGACACGGGCGGCTTCGAGCAGACGGCGGCGTTTCTCGCCGCGCATCGCTATCTCCTGAGCGATGCCGTCACGCCCGGGCGCTTCACGGTGGCGGGGCTGCACGAGGCCATCGGGGACACCCTCGCGCTCCTCACCACTCCCGAGGGACTCGCGGCGAAGCCGCTCTTCACGCGCGATCCCACCGGCGAGACGCTCCATATCCTCGAGGCGCTCGGGGAGCGCAGCCTCCCCACCGTGAACGGTGTGTGGGCCTCGCGCGACGGGCCCCGTGCCCTCCTCATCGCGCAAACGCGCGCCGGCGGCTCCGACACCGACGGACAGGAGCGCGCCTGCGCGGCGCTCGAGCGCGCCTTCGCCGCCGCGGCCGGCGCGCTGCCCGCGGCAACGCCGCCGCTGACCCTGCGCATGAGCGGACCGGGGGTGTTCGCGGTGATGGCGCGCCGGCTGATCCGCGATTCCGTAATTCGCCTCTCGGGCCTGGGGTCGCTGCTCATCGCGGCCCTGCTGCTGGCCGCATACCGCTCGGTGCCGGCGCTGCTTCTGACCTTCGTGCCGGTCGCCTCGGGGGCCCTCGCCGGAATTGCGGCGGTGGCGCTCGGCTTCGGCACCGTGCACGGCATCACGCTCGGCTTCGGAGTGACGCTGATCGGCGAGGCGGTCGACTACTCGATTTATCTCTTCATCCAGTCGGCGGAGAGCCTCGGGGCGCCGCCGCCCGCGTCCACGGCCGGCTGGCGCCACTCGGTCTGGCCGACGATCCGACTCGGGACGCTGACCTCGGTGTGCGGTTTCGCCGCGCTCGTGCCTTCGGGCTTTCAGGGCCTCGCGCAGCTCGGCTGCTACTCGATCGCCGGTCTCATCGCGGCGGCCCTGGTGACGCGCTGGCTGCTGCCCGAGTGGCGCCCGGCGACTCTGCGCACGCGCGATCTCACCGACCCCGGCACGCGGCTCTGGCGCATGCTGGCGATGCTGCGCCCCGCGCGCGCCGCGCTCGCGCTCATCGCGCTCGCCGCCGCGCTCGTGCTGTTCGGCCATCGCGCCACGCTCCTCAGCCGCGAGCTGACGGACCTCAGCCCGATCCCGCAAGCCGAGCAGCAGCTCGACGCGAGCCTGCGCGCCGATGTCGGCGCGCCGGACGCGCGCTACCTCGTGGTCGCCTCGGCACCGGACGTCGATGCGGCGCTCGCCGCCGCACGGGCGGTCGCGGATCGTCTCGCACCGCTCGTCGCCGAGGGAGTGATCCGCGGCTTCGAGACGCCGACGCGCTATCTCCCGGATGCTGCGACGCAACGCGCCCGCCAGTCGAGCCTGCCGGCGCCCGCCGAGCTCGCCTCCCGGCTCAAGTCTGCGCTCGAGGGACTGCCGGTGAGTGTCGTGCGCCTGGCGCCCTTCGTGCATGACGTGGAGCAGGCGCGCACTGCGTCCCCCGTCACGCCGGCCGACTTCGCCGGCACGCCGCTCGGCGCCGCGCTCGATGCGCTGCTCGAGAACGCGGGATCCGCCGCCACGGCCTACGTGCCCGTCACGGCCGCCGGCGGTGGCGATCTCGCTCCCGCGGCCCTCGAGCGGCTGCGCGCCGCGGTCGCCGCAGCGACGCCGGCCGCGCGCCTGCTCGATCTCAAAGCCGAGGCGGACGCGCTCTACACGCACTATCTGCGGCAGGCGGTGTCGCTGTCGCTCGCCGGTCTCGCCGCACTGTGCCTGGCTCTGGCGGTGTTCCTGTCGCCGCTGCGCGCGCTGCGCGTCGTCACACCGCTGGCGCTCGCGGTGCTCACCGTCGCCGCGGCGCTCGCGGCCGCCGGCGAGCGGCTCGGGATTCTGCACATCGTCGGTATGCTCCTCACCGTCGCAGTGGGCTCGAACTACGCCCTGTTCTTCGACCGCCTGGCGCAGCGCGGGCATGCGGGCGTGGCACGCACGCTGGCCTCGCTCGCGATCGCGAACCTCGCCACGGTGACGGGGTTCGGCGTGCTCGCCTTCTCGAGCGTGCCGGTGCTGGCGGCGCTCGGCCGCAGCGTCGCGCCGGGCGCGCTGCTGGCGTTCCTCTACTCCGCGTGGCTCGCGCGGCTCGAGGCGCCGCCCGCCTCGGCGGCGCCGCGGCCGCTGCCCGCCGCATGACGGGCGGGACGGTGGTGGCGGCTCGCCCCGGGCGCACTGCGGCGCGGCGGGTGCTGCTGCTGCCGCCTGCGTATGCGCGCCCCGGCGATTTCCTGCGCGAGGGCTTTGCGGAGGCGGTACGCTCGCGCGCCCTCGACCTCGACCTCGTGCCGGTCGAGCTGCGCCTGCGCACGGTGAGCGACCGCAGCGTCCTCGGGCAGCTCGAGCGGCTCGTCGCCGCCGCGCGCACTTGCGGCTGTACGCAGGTGTGGCTGCTGGGCATCTCGCTCGGCGCGTATATCGCGCTCTTGTGCGCGGAGCGCGCGCCGGACGCGGTCGACGGGCTGTGCCTCTTTGCCCCCTACCTCGGCAGCCATATCGTGACGCAGGAGATCGAGCGCGCCGGCGGGCTGGCGGCCTGGGAGCCGGGCGAGCTGGCCGCGGACGACGAGGAGCGCCGCCTCTGGCGCTTCATCAAGACGCACGCGCACGGCGCGCCGCCGATACACTTAGGGATCGGACGCGAAGACCGCTTCGGCGCACGCCACCGGCTGCTGGCCGCCGCGCTTCCCGCGGCGCGTGTCGATCTCGTGCCCGGCGGTCATGAATGGCCGGTGTGGCGCCGCCTGTGGGAGAACTTCCTCGATGCCCGCATCGCCGAGAACGGCAGCTGAGGCGCCGCGTCCGCGGCCGTACCGGCCCTCCGCCCTGGTGCGCGGCTCGCTGGCGCTGCACCTCGCGGCCGTCGCGGGAGTCGCGGTGCGCCCGCACCTGTGGCCGTGGGCGCTCGGATCGGTGGTGGCCGATCACCTGCTGCTCGTCGCGGCGGGCCTCTGGCCCCGGGCGCGCCTGCTCGGCCCGAACCTGACGCGTCTGCCCGCGGACGCGGCCGCGCGCTCCGAAATCGCCATCACCATCGACGACGGTCCGGACCCGCAGGTGACGCCCGCGCTGCTGGCGCTGCTCGAGAGCCAGGGCGTGAGGGCGAGCTTCTTCTGCGTCGGCGAGCGGGTGGCACGCTTCCCGCACCTGGTGCGTGACATCGCCGCGCGCGGCCACGACGTCGAGAATCACAGCCAGCGGCATCTGCACAGTTTCTCCCTGCTCGGCCCGCGCGCCCTGGCCGCCGAGATCGGGCGCGCGCAGCAGTGCATCGCGAGCGCCGCCGGCGCGGCCCCGCGCTTCTTCCGCGCGCCCGCGGGGCTGCGCAATCCGTTCCTCGAGCCGGTGCTCGCACGCGCCGGGCTCGAGCTCGTCAGCTGGACGCGCCGCGGCTTCGACACCGTGAGCCACGAGCCGGCGCGGGTGCTCGCGCGCCTCACCCGCGGGCTCGCCGCCGGCGACATCCTGCTGCTGCACGACGGGCAGGCGGCCCGCACCGCCGCCGGCGCGCCGCTCGCTCTCGAAGTGCTGCCGCGCCTCATCGAAGCGGTGCGCCGCGCGGGCCTCAAGCCGGTGACGCTGCGGACCGCGCACCCATGAGCGGCGCTCCGGCCGTCGCCGCTCTCATCGAGTCGGCCAGCGCGCCGTACCGGGCCGCCGGGCGCTTCGCCTGGCACTTCGCGCGCGGCAAGCTCAAGGGCGATCCGGTGTACGCCGCCCTCCTCGCCCAGGGACTCCTCGCCGGGCGAGCGCGCGTGCTCGATCTCGGTTGCGGGCAAGGGTTACTGGCCGCCTGGCTGCTCGCGGCCCGCGACCTCGACGCGGCCGGCGGCTGGCCACCGGGCTGGCCTCCCGCGCCGCAGCCGCGCTCGCTCCTCGGGGTCGAGATCAATCCGTGCGAGGTCGAGCGCGCGCGCACGGCGCTCGGCGCGCGGGCGCACATCGTCCAGGGAGATTTCCGTCACGTAGACTACGCGGCAGCCGATGCGATCGTGATGCTCGACGTGCTGCATTACAACGACTACGCCGCGCAGGAGGCGGCGCTCGCGCGCGCCCGTGCGGCGCTCGCCGCCGGCGGCGTGCTGTTGCTGCGCATCGGGAATGCGGACGGCGGCGTGCGCTTCGAGCTCGGCAAGGCCTTCGATCGCATCGTCGCGCTGGCGCGGCGCGGCTGCCTGCTCAGGCTCTGGTGCCGGCCGCTGCGCGAATGGCTCGCCCTCCTCGAGCGCCTCGGCTTCCGCGTGCGCACCGTGCCGATGAGCACGGGCACTGCGTTTTCGAATTTTCTCCTGATCGGAGAAGTGCCGTGACGCCGCTCGCGCTCACGGCATTCACCGCGACCAGCTGCATCGGGCGCGGCCTCGCCGCGACGCTCGCGGCGCTCGAGGCGCAGCGCACCGGCTTGCAGCCCTGCGCCTTCGAGACGGTCGCGCTCGACACCTACGTCGGCGAGGTGCCGGAAGTCGATGCCCACCCGCTGCCCCCCGGGCTCGGCGAGTTCGAGTGCCGCAACAACCGCCTGGCGCTGCTCGCGCTGGCACAGGACGGCTTCGCCGCCGCGGTCGCGGACTGCGCCGCGCGCCGAGGCGCCGCGCGCATCGGACTGTGGCTCGGCACGAGCACCTCGGGGATTCTCGACACCGAGCTCGCCTACCGGCGGCGCGATCCCGCGACCGGCGCCCTGCCCGGGGATTTCCGCTACCCTGGCGCACACAACACCTTCTCGGTGGCCGCCTGCGTGCGGCGCGCGCTCGCCCTCGAGGGACCGGCGGCGGTCATCTCCTCGGCCTGCTCCTCGAGCGCCAAGGTGTTTGCCTCGGCGCAGCGCGCGATCGCGGCGGGCCTCGTCGACGCCGCGGTCGTCGGCGGCGTCGATTCGCTCTGTCTCACCACGCTCTACGGGTTTCACTCGCTGCAGCTCGTCGCGCGCACCCCCTGCCGGCCGTTCGATGCCGCGCGCGACGGCATCTCGATCGGGGAGGCGGCGGCCTTCGTGCTGCTCGAGCGCGCCGGCGCCGAGCCCGCGCCCGACACCGTGCTGCTGCTCGGCTGCGGCGAGTCGAGCGACGCCTGGCACATGTCCGCGCCCCACCCGCAGGGGCGCGGCGCGCGTGCGGCGATGGAACGCGCGCTCGCGGCGGCGCGCCTGACGGCGGCCGAGATCGACTACCTCAACTTCCACGGCACCGGCACGCCGAGCAACGACGCCGCCGAGGCTCGCGCGGTCGCGGCGGTGCTCGGCACCACCGTGCCCGGCAGCTCCACCAAGGGCGCGACCGGGCATGCGCTCGGCGCCGCGGGCGCACTCGAGGCGGTCATCTGCGCGCTGGCGCTGCGGCACGGTTTCATGCCGGGCGGGGTCAACACGAGCGTGATCGATGCGGACCTCGGCGTCGGCTACCTGCTCGAGAATCGGCCGGCGCCGCTCAAGCGCGTCATGAGCAATTCCTTCGGCTTCGGCGGCTCGAACTGCAGCCTGGTGCTCGGGAGGGCCTGAGTTGAGCGCGGCGCTGACGGCGTGGGTGTCGGGAGTCGGGCTCCTGGGTCCGGGGCTCTCCGACTGGCCGGGAGCCGCGCAGGTGCTCGCGGGCGCGGCCGCCTACGCTCCGCGCCCGACGGTGTTGCCGGCGCTCGAGTGCCTGCCGCCCGCCGAACGGCGCCGCACCGGCAGGGTCGTGCGCCTCGCGCTCAGCGTCGGACTCGAGGCCACGGCACGTGCGGGCGCCGATGCCACGCGGCTGCCGGCGGTGTTCTCCTCCTCGGGCGGCGACGGCGAGAACTGCCACGAGATCTGCCAGGCGCTCGCCGGCCCCGACCGCCAGATCTCGCCGACGCGCTTTCATAACTCCGTGCACAACGCTGCCTCCGGCTACTGGGGCATCGCGACCGGCGCGACGGCGGCCTCGAACGCGCTCTGCGCCTATGATGCGAGCTTTGCCGCCGGGCTCCTCGAGACCCTGGTGCAGCTCACCATCGAGGAGACGGCGGTGCTCCTCATTGCCTATGATGTGGGCTATCCGGAGCCGCTGCGCAGCGCGCGCCCGATTCCGGACGCATTCGCGGTGGCGCTGCTTCTGACGCCATCGCCGCGGCAGGAGTCGATGGCGCAGCTCACGGCATTCTTGAGCGCAGCCCCGGCGGAGCTCCTGTCCGACCCGCAGCTCGAGGCGCTGCGCGCCCAGGTGCCGGCGGCCCGCAGCCTGCCGCTGCTGCGCCGGCTGGCGCGCCGCGAAGGCGCGGCGGTGGTCGTCGATTACCTGGAGAGGCAGAGCCTCTCCATCGAGGTGAGCCCGTGCCACTAGACCGGCAGTGGATCGAGCAGCACATCCCGCACAAGGGACGCATGTGCCTGCTCGATGAGGTACTGGCGTGGGATGCGGTGCGCATCCGCTGCCGCAGCGACACGCACCGCGCCGCCGACAATCCGCTGCGCGCCCACGGGCGTCTCGGCGCCGCCTGCGGCATCGAGTACGCCGCGCAGGCGATGGCGGTGCACGGGGCGCTGATCGCCGCCAGCGCGCCGCTCGCCAGCACCGTCTCGAGCCACGTGCGCGGCAGCATCGGCGCCACCGTCGGCTATCTCGCCAGCGTGCGCAACGTCGCTCTCTGCGTGAGCCGGCTCGATGATCTCGACGAGGAACTGATCGCCGCGGCCGAGCGGGTCACGGGCGATGCGCGCACCGTGCTCTATGAGTTCAGCGTGTCGAGCGCCGGACGGTTGCTGCTCTCCGGCCGCGCGAGCATCGTGGTCGATGCCGCTTTCGGCGCGGCGCCGGTCAGCACCGGAACCCATTCATGAGCGCCGCGGCCAGGCGCGCCCTCGTCACCGGCGGCAGCGGTGCCATCGGCGGCGCGATCTGCCGCCGCCTGGCGCGCGAGGGACACCATGTCTATGTCCACTGTCACCGCGGCACCGCCACCGCGGATACCCTGGTGCGCGAGATCGAGGCCGCCGGCGGCCATGCCGAGGCCGTGAGCTTCGACATCACGGACACCGACGCCACCCGGACCGCGCTCGAGACGGCGCTCGCCGCGGGACCCATCCAGATCCTCATCAACAACGCCGGCGTGCACGATGACGCGGTGCTGCCCGGAATGAGCGCCGCGCAGTGGCGGCGCGTGATCGACGTCTCGGTCAACGGCTTCTTCAACTCGACCCAGCCGCTCCTCATGCCCATGATCCGCGCGCGCTGGGGCCGGATCGTGAGTGTCTCCTCGATCGCGGCGCTCATCGGCAACAAGGGCCAGGTCAACTACGCCGCGGCCAAGGGGGCGCTGAACTCCGCGACCCGCGCGCTCGCCCTCGAAGTGGCGACGCGCGGCGTGACCGTCAACGCGGTCGCCCCGGGAATCATCGCGACGCCGATGACCGCGGGGCTGTTCGATGCCGCGGCCATCGAGCGGCTGGTGCCGATGAACCGCCTCGGCCTGCCCGAGGAGGTGGCCGGCGTCGTCGCCTTCCTCACGTCCGCCGATGCCGCCTACGTGACCGGCCAGGTGCTCTCGGTGAGCGGCGGCATGGCTTGAGCTTCCGGGGGATCCTATGCGAGTGCGCCCAATCTTAGTTCTCCTGGTACTGCCCGCCATGTTTGCCGGAGCGGCGGGCGCTGCGCCCTCCGCCGCCGCCGGCTCCGCCGCGCCTCCCACGGCGCCTCCCACTGCGCCTCCCACTGCGCCTCCCGCCGCGGCGCCCGCCGCGGCGGCGCAGCTGATCGAGAGCCTCGGCCTGCACGTCGCGCCGAATCCGGTGCGCGAGCGCAAGGGCTGGCATCCGCCGCGCGTCGTCCTGGTCGGCAACTCCCTGCACGGCCTGCTGCCGCGGCTCAGGGAGACCGCACCCGAGGCGCGCTTCGTCGAGATCGATCAGGCGACGCCGCGCGATGTGGCCGCGGCCGATGCGACCTTCGGCGTGTGCACCGCGCCGGTGCTCGAGGCCGCCCACCACCTCGAGTGGATCCAGTGGCCGGCCGCGGGGGTCGAGCGCTGCGTGCAGCAGCCGCTGCTGCGCGAGCGCGCGCCGCTCGTCACCAACCTGCAACGCACCATGGGGCCCAGCATCGCCGAGCACGTCATCGCGATGATGCTGGCGCTCAGCCGCCACTTCGAGGATTTCTACCGCGCGCAGAGCGAAGGGCGCTGGAAGTCCGAGGACTCGGCTCCGGAGCTCGAGGACGTCGGGGGCAAGAGCGTGCTGATCGCGGGCCTCGGCGGCATCGGCACCGAGGTGGCGCGGCGCGCGCACGCGCTCGGGATGCGTGTGGTCGCGACGCGCGCCAGCGGCCGCGAGGGACCCGAGTACGTGAGCTACGTGGGGCTGCCCGGGGAATTGCCGAAGCTCGCGCAGGACGCGGACTTCGTCGTCAACTGCCTGCCGCTCACGCCCGAAACGACCGGCATCTTCAACAAGGAATTCTTCGCGACCATGAAGCGCTCCGCCTACTTCATCAGCATCGGGCGGGGCCGCAGCACCGTGACCGCGGACCTGACCGCGGCGCTCACTCAGGGCACCATCGCGGGTGCGGGCCTCGACGTCGTCGATCCCGAGCCGCTGCCCGCCGACAGCCCCCTGTGGCACGCGCCGCATGTGCTCATCACGCCGCACGTCTCGGCGAACACCGCGGTCGCCGACCGGACACGCGATGCCGTACTGCTCGAGAACCTGCGCCGCTACGTGGCCGGCGAGCCGATGCTGTCGGTAGTCGACATCACCCGGGGGTACTGAGGCTCAGGCACGCTGCCCCGTGCCGCCGCCCCGCGCCCTCAGCCAGGAGATGATCCGCTGCGGGATCTCCTCGCGCGCCTTGCGGCTGACGTACATGCCGATGTGCCCGGTATCGATGGCGCAGGCGCTGTAGTCCGTGCTGCCGACATGCCGGCCCATGACGGCGGAGGCCGCCGGCGGCACGAGGTGGTCGGCGCTGGCGTAGAGATTGAGGAGCGGCGCGCGCACGTTCCTCAGGTCCACGGCGCGTCCGCCGAGCTCGAGCGTGCCGCGCAGCAGGCGGTTCTCCTGGTAGAACCAGCGCACGAACTGCGCGAGCGCCACCGCGGCCTGCGGCGGACTGTCGAAGATCCAGCGCTCCATGCGCACGAAGTCCTCCACGGCGCGCTGATCCGCGCGGCTGGTGAGGAGGCGCACGTACTTCTGCTGCGTCAACCGGAAAGGCATGAGCGACAGGAACAGCGCGTTCAGGAGCTCCCCCGGCACGTTGCCGGCGCGCTCGAGCAGCTGCGTGTCGAGCCCGCGCACCCACCTGGAGAGCAGGTCCTCGGGGGTCTGGAAGTCGACGGACGTGGTGAGCGTGACGAGACTCGCGATCTGCTGCGGGTGCAGCGCCGTGTAGCAGAGACTCAGGACTCCGCCCTGGCACACGCCGATGAGATCGAGCGCCTGCACGCGCTGCGCCCTGAGCAGATGACGCACGCAGCCCCCGAGCCCCTGCTCGAGGTAGTCGTTGAGGTCGCGCAGGCGGTCGCCATCGTCCGGATCTCCCCAGTCGACGAGATAGACGCTGAAGCCCGCATCCAGCAGGCGGCGGACGAGCGAGCAATCCGGCTGCAGATCGAGGATGTAGGGACGATTGACGAGCGCGAAGCAGATGAGGACGGGCCGTGCCCTGGCCCGCGCTGCGGCGGGTGTCTCGGCGCCGCCGGCGCGCCCACCGGCGCCGAAGGGCGGCGCCTCCGGCAGGTATTCGTAAAGAGTCGTCTTCCGATCGCTCCACACGGCGCGACGCGCCGAGCATCCGACCCGCACGTCGCGCGCCAGGCGCAGCCGCTCCAGCGTCTCCGCCACGCGGCTGCCGAGCTCGAGAAACAACCGCCCTGCGTCGGCCGTCGGATCGCTCAACGGCGTCCTCTGCGCGCCCCGCCCCGCCGGCTGCGTCCTCTGCCCGCGGCTTGAGGCTTCGGGCGCTTTGCTGCTTTCGGGCGTTGCGCCGCGTTCGGCCGCTGCGCGGCTTTCGGCCGCTGCGCGGCTTTCGGGCGCTGCGCCGCTTTCGGGCGCTGCGCGGCTTTCGGGCGCCGAGCCGCCGACTCCCGTGGCGCCACGGCGGAGCGCGCGGCACTGCGCCGGGCGGGCCCGGCGTTCTCCTCCAGCCGGCGCTTGAGCTCGCGGATCTCGCGCTGCATGGCGTCGGCTTCTTCCCGCGTCGGTATCCCGATGCCGCGCGCCAGTGTGTCGGTCTGCTTGCGCTGCGCGAGGAGCAGCGCCATCGCAGTGTTGGTGAGCTGCGCCTGCAGGCGGCAGAAATCCTCCTGGCGCACCCGGGCCCCATAGGCTTCCTCGGCGCACGCGACCCACGTCTCGTAGAGGGCGAGCGCGCCCTCGGCCGAGAGATCCGCGCCGCCGCCGGCGCGCATGCGCGCGATGAAGCGCTGCGCGGAGTCCTGCGCGATCGCGCTCCAGTGCCGTGCGAGCTCACCCTGCAGTTCGCCGAGCTTCATGAGCAGCTCCCACGCGCTCTGCGCGTCCGCTCCCGCAGCGGCCGCCGGCCCGAGAGGCAGCGCGCCCGGCGGCCAGCCCGGCATCGCGCCGGAAAGTCCCGCCGCGGCGGCGAAGGAAGCGCCGGCGGCGGGCGAGCTGCGGAGCCACTGCTCGAACTGCCCGGCGAGCAGCGAGCCGAACGAAGTCCAGTCGGGTGGCTGCGCCTGCGCGGCGGCGGGCTGCGCGGTGAAGGCCCTCAGCAGATCGAAGAAGCGCGCGGCCGCGGCCGTGAAGGCGGCATCGGACGGGGGCCAGGCGGCGCCAAAGGGGTTCTGTGTCATGTATGCATCGCAGCAATCAGGTCGGAAGGATCAGGCATTCTGGCTGTCGAATTCATGATTTCTCTGGAAAAAACCGCGTCCGGAGGGGGCGGATGCCCTCCCGACAACCGTGAGGTGCGTCATTGTGCGCCGCATACACCAGGGCTAGTATCCGTCGCCGGGGCCCGCCGCAGGGGCTCAGCGGACCGATCCAGAGGCTGCGCCACCATGGCCGAAGAGCGTCTGATACGCAAATACGCCAACCGGCGTCTCTACGACGCGCAGGACAGCCGTCACGTCACGCTCGACGATCTGCGCAAGCTCATCGCCCGCGGCGAACGCATCAAGGTGGTGGACGACAAGAGCGGCGAGGACCTGACGCGCAGCATCCTGCTGCAGATCATCGCGAGCCAGGAGCAGTTCGGAACCCCGGTGCTGAGCACGCAGCTGCTCGAGGCCATCATCCGTTTCTACGGCAACCCGATCCAGCAGATGCTCACGACCTATCTCGAGCGCAGCATCGGGGGTCTGCTGCGCCAGCAGAACGTGATGCAGGCCGAGATGGCCAAGGTGCTCGAGACCCCGATGGCGCCGCTCGCCGAGATGACCCGCCAGAACATGGAAATGTGGGCAAAGATGCAGGCCTCGATGCTCTCGGCATTCTC
>DASQIP010000113.1:0-11653 GCA_035631515.1 Steroidobacteraceae bacterium | reverse complement strand
GCCTACCGGCGCTTCTTCATGCACCGCACCGGGCACTGGCTGGGACTCGACGTGCACGACGTCGGCGACTACAAGGTCGGCGACGAGTGGCGGGTGCTCGAGCCCGGCATGACGCTCACCATCGAGCCCGGGATCTACCTGCCGGCCGCGCGCGGCGTGCCGCGGCGATTCCGCAACATCGGCATCCGCATCGAGGACGACGTACTGGTCACCCGGGGCGGGGCCGAAGTGCTGACCGCGCGCGCGCCGAAGGATCCCGAGCAGATCGAGGCCGTGATGGCCCGGGGCTGAGGGTGCACACCTCCTCATGAGCGATCGAACCCAGCCGCCGGCGCTCGAGGTCGACGTGGCCGTGGTCGGCGGCGGGATGGTGGGTGCGAGCCTCGCCGCGGCGCTCATCGGTACGGGGGTGAGGCTGCTGCTCGTCGAGGCGGTGCCGTTCGGAGCGCACGCCCAGCCGAGCTTCGATGAGCGCAACACCGCGCTGGGTAACGCGAGCCGCAGGATCTTCGAGGGGCTCGGGGTGTGGAAGACGATCGCGAGCGCGGCGGCCCCGATCCGCGCCATCCACGTCTCGGACGCCGGCCGCTTCGGCAGCGCACGCCTCGTGGCCGGGGAGCAGGGTATCGATGCCTTCGGCTACGTCGTCCCCAACCGATCGCTCGGCGCGGCGCTCTGGGGCCGCCTCGCAGGGGCGGCGGACCTTGTGCTGCGGGTTCCCGGCCAGGTCGAGGGCGTCGCGATCGAGGCCGGCGGCGTGCGCTTCGAGGTCGCGGCCGCGGGAAGGCGCGAGGCGGTCACGGCGCGGCTGGTGGTGGCGGCCGACGGCGCGCACTCGCAGATCCGCAGCGCCGCCGGCATCGAGGCGGCGGTGCAGGACTACGAGCAGGTGGCGGTGGTCGCCAACGTGGCGTGCGACACGCCCCAGGACGGCATCGCGTATGAGCGCTTCACACCGGCCGGGCCGCTCGCGGTGCTGCCGCTCGCCGACGGCACGCTGAGCGTCATCTGGGCGTGCCGCCGCGACGAGGCTCCGCGAGTGCTGGCGCTCGATGACGCCGCCTGGCTCGGCGAGCTGCAGTCGCGTTTCGGCTGGCGGGCGGGGCGCTTCGTGCGCGCCGGGCGCCGCGCCTCCTATCCCCTGAAGCTCACGCGGGCCGCCTCCCCGGTGGCGACCCGCACCGTCCTCATCGGCAATGCGGCACAGGCGCTGCATCCGGTCGCCGGCCAGGGCTTCAATCTCGGACTGCGGGATGCGGCGATGCTGGCGGAAGTGATCGCCGGCAGCGCCGGCGGCGACGCCGGCGCCCCGGCGCTCCTCGAGCGGTTCGCCGCCTGGCGCGCGCGCGACAGGAGCGGCGTCACCCGCTTCACGGACGGACTGGTGCGGCTCTTCGGCGATCAGCGCTTCGCCGTCCCCCTGCTGCGCAACCTCGGACTGCTGCTCTTCGATGTGACGCCGCCCGCCAAGCGCGCGCTCGCGCGCGTCAGCCTCGGCTTCGGCGGACCCGTGCCGCGCCTGGCGCGCGGTCTGCCGGTGCGTCATGGCTGAGTTCGACGTCGCCATCGTGGGCGGTGGGCCGGTGGGGGCCTGCGCGGCGGCGCTGCTCACACGCGCCGCGGCAGCCGGGGGCGCGGGGCTGCGCGTGGTGCTCATCGAGCCGAAGGTGCCGCTGCCCCCGGCCGCGGGCGCACCGCCCGATGCCCGGGTGGTGGCGATCTCTCGCGCCAGCGAGACGCTGCTCACGAGCGCCGGGGCGTGGGCGGGCATCGCGGGGCCGAGGGTGTGCGCCTACGAGCGCATGCGCGTCTGGCACGAGAGTGTCGCCGCGGACGGCGAGGGTGCGCTGGTCTTCGATGCCGCGGACGTGGGCGAGCCGAACTTAGGGTTCATCGTCGAGAACCGGCTGCTGCAGACCGCGCTGCTCGCGGCCTTCAGCGCCGCCGGCGGGCATCTCGTGTCGGCGCAGTTCTCCTCGCTCGCCATCGACGCGGACGGGGTGAGCATCGCGACCAGCCGCGGTGCGCTGCGCGCCGGGCTGGTGGTGGGCGCCGACGGTGCGCAGTCGGCCGTGCGCACGGCGGCAGGCCTCACGGCCGAGGTGCGCGATTACCGCCAGACGGCGATCGTCGGCACGGTCGCGACCGCCCGGCCGCACGGGCTGACCGCCTGGCAGCGCTTCATGAAGGACGGCACGCTCGCCTTTCTGCCGCTCTTCGACGGCACGAGCTCCATCGTCTGGTCGGCGGACGAGCCGCTGGCGGCGGCTCTCACGGCAGCGAGCGCCGCGGACTTCGCGCGGGAGCTGGATCGGGCCTCGGACCTCGCCCTGGGCGCCACGCGCCTGGTGAGCGAGCGGGTGTCCTTTCCGCTCAGGCGGCTCAACGCGCCCCGGTACGTGGCAGAGCGCGTCGCGCTCGTCGGCGACGCCGCGCACGTCGTACACCCGCTTGCCGGTCAGGGTGTGAACCTGGGCCTGCTCGATGCGGGGGCGCTGGCGCAGGAGGTGGCGGCGGCCGTGGCGCGGCGCGAGGACCCGGGATCGCTCGGCGTGCTGCGCGCCTACGAGCGCTGGCGCAAGAGCGAGGTCGCCGTCATGGCGGCTTCGATCGACGTCTTCGACCGCCTGCTCGCCCACGGCACCGGTCCCTTCGCGCGCCTGGCGCAGCACGGGCTCGCGTGGGTGAATCGCAGCCAGGAACTGCGCCGTCTGTTCATCCGCCGCGCGCTCGGCGTCAGCGGGGAGCTGCCGCAGCTCGCGCGGCGGGCGTCGTGAGCGGCTCGGCAGCGAGCGCCGCGCGAGCCGGACCCGACATTCGCGAGTACCGCGAGTCCGACTGGCCCGAGGTTCTGTCGATCCTGCAGGAGACCTTCCGCACCGGGGACACGTACGCGTTCGCGCCGCAAAGCAGCGCGCAGGAAATCCGCAGGGTCTGGGTGCAGGCGCCCGCGAGAACCTTCGTGGCCTGCGAGCTGGACGGCCGGATTCAGGGTACTTATTTCATCAAGGCCAATCAGCCGGGACTCGGCGCGCACGTGTGCAACTGCGGCTACGTGGTGGCAGCACGCGCGCAGGGCAGGGGTATCGCGGCGGGGATGTGCGAGCACTCCCAGGCGCAGGCGCTCGCCATGGGATTCAGGGCGATGCAGTTCAATCTCGTTGTGGCTACCAATACGCGCGCGATCCGGCTGTGGGAGCGACTCGGGTTCTCGGTGGTGGGCCGGCTGCCCGGCGCGTTCAATCACCAGCAGCTGGGCTATGTCGATGCGCTGGTCATGTTCAAGACACTCGTAGCGGGTGATTCGCCTGGCAGGAGGACACCATGAAAGCGATACGATCGGTAGCCATTGCTCTTTGCGTCGCTGCGCTGGTTGGCGCCGCCCTGGCGGCTACGGTTGGCACCGACCTGCCCCAGCGCCAGGAGCTCAAGCGCGCCGACCTGGCAACCTCGCCGGCCATGGAGGTCATCACCTCGATCGACGAGATCAAGAAGGGTGAAACCCTGCCGCGGCACTCCCATCACGGTATCGAGACCGGCTACGTGCTGCAGGGAACCATGATCCAGATTCCCGGCCAGGCGCCGGCGATGATGCAGACCGGGAGCAGCTTCATGAACGCCCGCGACGTGCCCCACGCCGGCTTCGTCGTGGTCGGCGATCAGCCGCTCAAGCTCCTGACGGTGCACGTGGTCGACAAGAGCAGGCCGCTGTACGAATGGGTGAAGTGAGGCGGCCGGGCGAAAGCGCTGAAACCGTGGCAAGCGCCGCGGGCGCCCTGCGGCCACTCAGGTCAATGGAATGAGATCCACCTTCGCCGCGCACACGAAGTCGTTCTCCGAGAGCCCCTTGACTGCGTGGGTAGTGAACTTCACGCGGCAGTAGTTGTAGCCGACCTCGAGGTCCGGATGGTGGTCCTCGACGTTGGCGATGTGCGCGAGCGCGTTGACGAAGCTCATCGTGCGGTAGAAGTCGCGGAAGGCGAAATTACGCCGCAGGGCACGCGCCTCGTCGGTCAGCGTCCAGTCCTTCGAGATCTGGGTCAATAAAGCCGCCGCCTGCTCCGGCGTGAGCGGCGGCATGCCGCCTTCACAGGGCCGGCACTTGCGTGCGGCCAGCGTCGGGCTCATGCGCCACCTCCGGGAGGCGGCGTGAGGCGCGCGTAGTGACGCGCGACATAGCGCTCGACGATCTCCTGGAACTCCTCGGCGATGCGCTCGCCCTTCAGGGTCACGGTCTTCGCGCCGTCCTCGTACACCGGTGCCACCGGCCGCTCGCCGGTGCCGGGCAGACTGATGCCGAGGTTGGCGTGCTTGCTCTCGCCCGGGCCGTTGACGACGCAGCCCATGACGGCGACCGTCATCTCCTCCACCCCCGTGTACTCGCGCCGCCACTGCGGCATGCGCGCGCGGATGTGGCTCTGGATCTTGAGAGCGAGCTCCTGGAAGAAGGTGCTGGTGGTGCGGCCGCAGCCCGGGCACGCCACCACCAGCGGCGTGAACGCACGCAACCCCATGGTCTGGAGGATCTCCTGCGCCACGAGCACCTCCTGCGTGCGGTCGCCGCCCGGCTCGGGGGTGAGCGACACGCGGATGGTGTCGCCGATGCCCTCCTGCAGCAGCACCGCCATGCCGGCGGTCGAGGCCACGATGCCCTTCGAGCCCATGCCGGCCTCGGTGAGCCCGAGGTGCAGCGGGTAGTCGCAGCGCGCGGCGAGGTCGCGGTAGATGGCGATGAGATCCTGCACGCCGCTCACCTTGGCCGAGAGAACGATGCGGTCGTGCGCCAGCCCCAGCTCCTCGGCGCGCCGCGCGCTCGTGAGGGCCGACAGCACCACGGCGTTGCGCATCACGGCCTGCGCATCGAGCGGCTGAGGGAGCGCGGAGTTCTCGTCCATGAGGCGCGTCAGCAGGTCCGAGTCGAGGCTGCCCCAGTTCACGCCGATGCGCACCGGCTTGCCGTAGCGGCAGGCGATCTCGATCATTTCCGCGAACTGCGGGTCGCGCTTCGCTCCCCGCCCGACGTTGCCCGGGTTGATGCGGTACTTGCCGAGCGCCGCGGCGCACTCGGGGTGCTCGCGCAGCAGTTTGTGTCCGTTGAAGTGAAAGTCGCCGATGAGCGGAACTGCGACGCCCGCGCGGTCGAGCCAGGCGCGGATCGGCGCGACGGCGGCGGCTGCCTCGCTGGTATTCACGGTGACGCGCACCAGCTCCGAGCCGGCGCGGGAGAGCGCCTGCACCTGCCGCGCCGTGCCCTCGACGTCCGCCGTATCGGTATTGGTCATCGACTGGACCACGATCGGGGCACCGGCGCCGATGCGAACCGGTCCGATCGACACCTGAGCTGTGGAGCGGCGCGGGAGGCTCATGGGGCGCGAATTCTACCGTCGCGGCGCGGCGGACATCACCCTGAGGTATCATTGCAGAGCCCGAAACGGTCTGTCCGGAGAGAGTCCGGCCATTGAGCCGGAACGCCGAAGGCGCAAATTCCGCCCGGAAACGCTCAGGCAAACGAACGGCAGACGGCGGCGGCAGTCTTAGGCCCCGCGGGGCTTCTGGAGAGCGGTGGATACACCATCCACCCACCGAAGGGGAGCGGCGCTTCTCGAGGGCGCCTGATCTCTCAGGTCACAGGGACAGAAGGGCGGCAGGCGCCTCGCGTGCGGGGCGTGTGCCGGCTGCTTTGTTCGCTGGAGGACCTCAAGTGGGACGCAAGACCCCGTTGTTCGCGCTGCACCAGGAGCTCAACGCCCGCATCGTCGACTTCGGCGGCTGGGACATGCCGGTGCAGTACGGCTCCCAGATCGGGGAGCATCACGCGGTGCGCCGTGCCGCCGGGGTCTTCGACGTCTCGCACATGTGCGTCGTCGATCTCAAGGGATCGCGGGTACGGGCGTTGCTCGCCGAGCTGCTCGCCAACGACGTCGGCAGGCTTAAAGTGCCCGGCAAGGCCCTCTACTCCTGCATGCTCAACGAGCGTGGCGGCGTCATCGACGACCTGATCGTCTACTTCCTCACCGAGAGCTTCTTCCGCGCGGTGGTGAACGCCGGTACCCGCGAGAAGGACCTCGCCTGGATCCGGCGCCACGCGGCCGCCTTCGGCGTCGAGGTCACCGAGCGCGCCGATCTCGCCATGCTGGCGATCCAGGGGCCGGAGGCGCGCGCCAAGGCGGTGCAGCTGCTCGCCGCCGGCGACCGGGAAGCGGCACTCGCCCTCGGTGCGTTCGTCGGGCGCGAGCTCGGCGGCTGGTTCGTCGCCCGCACCGGTTACACGGGTGAGGACGGCTTCGAGATCATGCTGCCGGCGGCGGATGCGGTTGCGGCGTGGCGGCGGCTCAACTCCCTCGGGGTCGCCTCGTGTGGCCTCGGCGCGCGCGACACGCTGCGGCTGGAAGCCGGCATGAACCTCTACGGCCACGACATGGACGAGAGCACCAACCCGTTCGAGTCGGGCCTCGCCTGGACCGTGGCGCTCGAGCCGCAGGCGCGCGCCTTCGTGGGGCGCGGCGCGCTCGAGGCAATCCGCATGCGCGGGCCGGGACGAAAGCTCGTCGGCCTGCTGCTGGAAGACCGCGGCGTGCTGCGCAGCCAGCAGAAGGTGGTCGTGCCCGGCGTGGGCGAGGGCGAGATCACCAGCGGCACCTTCTCCCCGACGCTCGAGCGCTCGATCGCGCTCGCCCGCGTGCCGGCGGCGACGCCGGCGCGGGTGCAGGTGGACATCCGCGGCAAGCTCCTCAACGCGAAAGTGGTCAAGACACCCTTCGTGCGCTTTGGCAAATCACTCGTGACCTGAAGGACCTTAATTCATGAGCAATGTTCCGGCGGACCTCAAGTACACCAAGTCCCACGAATGGGTGCGCACCCTCGGCGACGGCACCGTCGAGATCGGCATCACCGACCACGCGCAGCACGCGCTCGGCGACCTGGTGTTCGTCGAAGTGCCGGAAGTCGGGCGCGCGCTGAAGGCGGACGAGCCGTGCGCGGTGGTGGAGTCGGTGAAGGCCGCCTCCGACGTGTACGCGCCGCTCGCCGGCGAGATCACCGCCGGCAACCCGAAGTTGACCGATGCGCCCGAGACGGTCAACTCCGACCCCTACGGCGAGGGCTGGCTGATGCGCATGCGTCCGGCCGCCGGGGCGGTCGCCGCGGCCGGGCTGCTGTCGGCGGCGGACTACCAGAAAGTGCTGGCAGCGGAGGGCGGCTGATGGCCTTCATTCCCCACACCGAGGCCGACGTCGCGGCGATGCTCGCGGCCATCGGCGCACGCAGCATCGAGGATCTGTTCGCGGAGATCCCGCCAAACTTAAGGGCGAGCGGGCTCGCCGGGGTGCCGGACGCGCTCAACGAGATGGAGATCGGGCGGCTGATGAGCGAGCGCGCCGCGCAGGACGGCACGCCGCTCAGCTTCCTCGGCGCCGGCGCCTACGAGCACCACATCCCGGCGGCGGTCTGGGCCATCACGACGCGCGGGGAGTTCTACAGCGCCTACACGCCCTATCAGGCGGAAGCCAGCCAGGGCACGCTGCAGACGATCTACGAGTTCCAGACCATGATCGCGCGCCTCACCGGTATGGAGGTCGCCAACGCCTCGATGTACGACGGCGCCTCGGCGACCGCGGAGGCCGCGCTCATGGCGGTGCGCGCCAACCGCAAGTCGAAGTCGGCGCGCATCCTCGTGCCCACCACGCTCCATCCGCATTACCGGCGGGTGGCGGTCGCGATGGCGAGCAACCAGGGACTGAAGTTCGAGGAGCTGCCGTACTGCACCGTCGAGGGCGTGACTCTGCCCGCCTCGCTCGGCAAGTACGCGGGCGAGGACGTGACCGCGCTCCTCATCCAGCAGCCGAACTTCTTCGGCCGGCTCGAGGACGTGGATGCGCTCACCGACTGGGCGCACGAGCGCGGCACTCTCGTGATCGCGGTCGTCAACCCGACCTCGCTCGCGCTGCTCAAGCCCCCGGGCGAGTGGGGCAGCCGCGGCGCCGACATCGCCGTCGGCGAGGGCCAGCCGCTCGGCGTGCCGCTGTCATCGGGCGGCCCGTACTTCGGCTTCATGGCGACGCGCATGGAGTACGTGCGGCAGATGCCCGGCCGCATCGTCGGCCGCACGCTCGACGTCGCAGGGCGCGAGGGGTTCACGCTCACGCTGCAGGCGCGCGAGCAGCACATCCGCCGCGCCAAGGCGACCTCCAACATCTGCACCAACCAGGGTCTGCTGATGACCGCGGCGACCATCTACCTCGCCCTCATGGGCCCGCGCGGACTCGAGCGCACCGCGGCCGCCTCGCACGCCCGGAGCCGCGAGCTCCTCGCCTCTCTGGTGCGCACGCCCGGGGTGCGCCTCGCCTTCAGCGGACCCTGCTTCCACGAGGCGGTGCTGCTGCTCGACCGCCCGGTGGCCCCGGTGCTGAGAGCGCTCGCCGCCCGCGGCATTCTCGGCGGGCTCGATCTCGCGCCGTACTACCCGGAGCTCGGCCCGGCGCTGCTGGTGTGCGCGACCGAGACCAAGACCGCCGCCGACCTCGAGCGCTACCGCGCCGCGCTCACTGAGGCGATGCAGGCGGCGCGCGCCGCCTGAGAAGGATCATCAGATGCCCACCCGCGAAAAATTGATCTTCGAGTACTCGCAGGCCGGACGCGGCGCGAGCGATCAGTGGCCGCACGATCCGGGTGCCCAGCCGCTCGCCGATCTGCCGGCCGCACTGCGGCGCGCCCGCGCCCCCGAGCTCCCGGAGGTCGGCGAGCTCGAGGCGGTGCGGCATTTCACGCGCCTGTCGCAGCTCAACTTCTCCATCGACACGCACTTCTATCCGCTCGGCTCGTGCACGATGAAATACAACCCCAAGGCCTGCAACCAGTACGCGATGCTGCCGCAGTTCCTGGGGCGCCATCCGCTCGCGCCGGAGTCGCACGGCCAGGGGTTCCTCGCCTGCATGTACGAGCTGCAGGAGATGCTGAAGGAGGTCACCGGCATGGCCGGCGTGGCGCTCTCGCCCATGGCGGGCGCGCAGGGCGAGTTCGCCGGCGTCGCCATGATCCGCGCCTATCACCGCGCGCGCGGGGATCTGAAGCGCAACGAGATCATCGTTCCCGAGGCGGCGCACGGCACCAACCCCGCGACCGCGACCATGTGCGGCTGCGTAGTGCGCGAGGTTCCCGTCAATGCCTCGGGTGACGCCGACCTGGCGGCGCTCAAGGCCGCGGTCGGTCCCAACACCGCGGGCATCATGCTCACCAACCCCTCGACGCTCGGGGTGTTCGAGCGCGGCATCGAGGAGGTGGCGCGCGTGGTGCACGAGGCCGGCGGGCTCCTCTATTACGACGGCGCGAATCTCAACGCGATCCTCGGCAAGGTGCGCCCCGGGGACATGGGGTTCGACGTGATGCACATGAACCTGCACAAGACCTTCTCGACGCCCCACGGCGGCGGCGGGCCGGGCGCAGGCGCGGTCGGAGTCGCCCCACGCCTCCTGCCGTTCCTGCCGGTGCCGATCGTCGGCAAAGAGGGCGAGCGCTACCGCTGGCTCACCGAGAGCGAGATGCCCCAGTCGATCGGGCGGCTGTCGGCCTTCATGGGCAACGCCGGCGTGCTGCTGCGCGCCTACATCTACATGCGCCTGCTCGGCCGCGACGGCATGCGGGCGGTGGGCGAATACGCCACGCTGAACGCCAACTACCTGCTGACGCGGCTGCGCGATGCCGGCTTCGAGGCCGCCTACCCGCAGCGCCGCGCCGGCCACGAATTCATCGTGACGCTCAGGCGCCAGGCGCGCGAGCTCAACGTCACCGCGATGGACTTCGCCAAGCGGCTGCTCGATCTCGGCTTCCATGCGCCGACCACCTACTTTCCGCTGATCGTGCCCGAGTGCCTGCTCATCGAGCCGACCGAGACCGAGACCCGGCAGGTGCTCGACGCCTTTGTGGCGGCCATGTCACAGATTCAGCAGGAGGCACAGCAGGAACCCGAGCGCGTGCGCAGCGCTCCGCATACCATGCCGGTGCGGCGCCTCGACGATGTGCGGGCCGCCCGCCACCTGGACCTCACATGGACGCCAACGACGCAGCACTAGACCGGTACAAGCCCCGCGGCGCGACCCGCGTGCTGCGCGCGCTCGGCGCGAGCCTGCGCGGGCTGAGCGGCGCGTTCCGCGACGAGGCGGCCTTCCGCCAGGAGCTCGCTTTTGCGGCGGCCGTCATCCCGCTCGGCCTGTGGCTCGGGAGGAGCGGCATCGAGCGCGCGCTGCTCGTGGCTCCGGTGCTGCTCATCCTGATCGTGGAGCTCGTCAACAGCGCCATCGAGGCGACCGTCGACCGGATCGGCTTCGAGCGTCACGCCCTCGCGGGCCTCGCCAAGGATATCGGCTCCGCCGCGGTACTGATGTCGTTCGTGCTGCTCACCGCGGTCTGGCTGCTCGTTCTGCTCGGACGCTAGCGAAGCGGCTTCAGATGCGATTCGTGCGACTCACGCTGCTCGCCGTCATCACTTCCTGCGCCGCGATGGCTGCGGCGGCCGATCCGCCGCGTGCCGCCCCGCAGGCGGCGCCCGCCCCCCTGCCGGCTCCGGTGCCGCCGCCGGCGCCGCAGCCGGTGCCGCAGGGGCCGCAGCCGGCTGCGCCCGGTAATGCGAGCGGCGAGCCTCCGGCGGCGCTGATGCCCGGTCCGCCGGCGGCCGCGGCTCCGCAGATTGCGCAGCAGGCGGCGGCGGTCGAGGCCAACCCCGACTGGGCCGTTACTCTCGAGCGCATCGCCGGCAGCGTCGTCTCGATCGACGTCGACATGGTGCGGGCCTTCGATACCGAGTGGAACACCACCGCGCAGGCGACCGGCTTCGTGGTCGACGCCGAGCATGGCCTGATCCTCACCAACCGTCACGTGGTCACGCCGGGGCCGGTGACTTCGGAGGCGACGTTCCTCAACCGCGAGGAGGTGCAGCTTTATCCGGTGTACCGCGATCCGGTGCACGACTTCGGCTTCTACCGCTACGACCCGAAGAAGCTGCGCTTCATCAAACCCAAGGCCCTGCCGCTCTATCCGGAAGGCGCGCAGATCGGGCGTGAGATCCGCGTGGTCGGCAACAACGCCGGCGAGCAGCTCTCGATCCTCGCGGGCACGCTCGCGCGGCTCGACCGCGATGCTCCCGAGTACGGCGTTGCGAAGTACAACGACTTCAACACCTTCTACCTGCAGGCGGCCTCGGGCACCTCGGGCGGCTCGTCCGGCTCCCCGGTCATCGACATCCGCGGGCGCGTGGTCGGGCTCAACGCCGGCGGCGCGACCGGTGCCGCCTCGAGCTTCTACCTGCCGCTCGGGCGGGTGCGCCGCGCGCTCGCCCTCATCCAGGAGGGCAAGCCCGTGCCGCGCGGCACCCTCTACACGGTCTTCAACTACATGCCCTACGACGAGCTCGATCGCCTCGGGCTCGATGCGCACACCGAGGCCGACGTGCGCCGCAGCTTCCCGCGCCTCACCGGCATGCTGGTGGTGACCGAGGTACTGCCCGGCTCGCCGAGCGAGGGCGTGCTGCAACCCGGCGACATCCTGGTGCGGCTCAACGGCCACTACGTGACGCAGTTCGAGCCGCTCGAGGAAGTGCTCGACGACTCGGTCGGGAAACAGGTGGAAGTCGAGCTCGAGCGCGGTGGCAAGCCGCTCTCGG
>DASQIP010000112.1:0-42576 GCA_035631515.1 Steroidobacteraceae bacterium | reverse complement strand
CTCAGCAGGCGCTGGACTCGCTGTGGCGTTTCACGGAGGAGCTGTTCGCGGCCGACGAGATCGACGAGCGCATGGCCGCGGCCCGCATTGCGCCAGCGCTCGGCGCGGCCGCCGGGCGCTGGGAGCGGCGCGTGCAGCAGGACCTGAGCCAGGCGACGCTGGCCGTCCCCGAGCGGCAACCGCACCCCTGGCACGGCAAGCGCGGCGTGCACACCGAGCACCTCGGCCACCTGCTCGGCGAGATGCAGCACCTGCAGCGGACCTACCCGGGAGTCGGCTGGTGAACGTGCCGGCGTCCGTGATGGGGGCGAGTGTCGGCAGCGGGGAGACCCACGCCGAGCGCGAGGTGTGGCGGCTTCTCGCCGGCGTTCCCGATCCCGAGATCCCGGTGCTGAGCATCGTCGACTTAGGGATCGTGCGCTACGTGCGCCGCACCGCCGACGGCCGGCTGCGGGTCGGCATTACTCCCACTTACACCGGCTGCCCGGCGACCGCCGCGATCCGCAACGCAACGCGTGCCGCGCTCGATGAGTCCGGCCATCGCGACGCGCTCCTCGAAGAGGTTCTCTCGCCGCCCTGGACGAGCGACTGGCTGACGCCCGAGGGGCGCGCCAAGCTCGAGGCCTTCGGCATCGCACCGCCCGGCGCGGCGGCGGCGGCGCTGCGCGGCGATCGCGGGCCGGTGCGCTGCCCGCGCTGCGGGAGCCTGGCGACCGGGTGCGTCAGCGAATTCGGCTCGACGCCCTGCAAGGCCCATTACGTCTGCAGCGACTGCCGCGAGCCTTTCGACCACTTCAAGTGCATTTAGTCATGAAGCCGGCACCGGACTGACATGCTGCGGTTCCATTCGCTCACGGTCAGCACCATCACCCCGGATGCGGAAGATGCGGTGGCGATCGCGCTCGAGGTGCCCGCGGAGCTGCGCGGCGAATATCTGGGTGCCGCCGGGCAGCACGTCGTGGTGCGCGCGCAGATCGGTGCCGAGGAGGTGCGCCGAACCTACTCGCTGGTGAACGCGCCCGGGGAGTGGCCGCTGGTGATCGTGCCGCGCGTGCACGCGGCGGGGAAGATGTCGCGCTATCTCGCCGAGCAGCTGCACGCCGGGGATACGCTCGAGGTGCTGCCTCCAAACGGCAGCTTCACCCCGCGATCGGCGGCCGTGCGCGGCGGCAGCTACGTCGCGTTCGCGGCCGGCTGCGGCATCACGCCGGTCCTGGCGATCGCGCGCGCCCTGCTCGCGCAGCCCGGGAAGCGCGTGATGCTCTTCTACGGCAACAGCGGCAGCGCCCGGGCGATGTGCCTCGAGGAGCTGCTCGCCCTCAAGGACCGCTACCTCGAGCGGCTGTCGCTGCATTTCGTGATGAGCCGCGAGCCGCAGGAGGCGGCGCTCTATAACGGCCGGATCGATGCGGAACGGGTGCGGGAGTTTGCCGCCGCGCTGTTCCGGCCGAGCGAGATCGCCGAATTTTTCGTGTGCGGGCCGGGCGACATGATCGAGCAGGTGGGAGGTGCGCTGCGCGCGCTCGGCGTACAGGCGGCGCGCCTGCATGCCGAGCACTTCAGCGTCGCGACCGCGGGCGAGCCCGCCGGCCGCGAGAGCGCCGCCGTGGCAGCCGCGGCCGGGCCGCCGCCGGCGGCCGCGGCCCCGGGTGCGGCGCGTGCCGAAGTCACGATAGCGATGGACGGGCGGCGCCGCTCCTTCACCATGGAGATCGGCGAGGAGACCGTGCTGGATGCCGCGGCGCGTGCCGGGATCGAGCTGCCCTTCTCGTGCCGCGCCGGCGTGTGCTCGACCTGCCGTACCAAGGTAGTGCGCGGCCAGGTCGACATGGCGCAGAACTACGCCCTCGAGGACTGGGAGCTCGAGCAGGGCTACGTGCTGGCGTGCCAGTCGCGCGTCAGGAGCGCGACGCTCGAGCTCGACTACGACGAGAAGTAGACGCGCGCCGGGAGGTGAGGGTGAGCTACCAGACTGTTCTCTTCGACTCGAGCGGCGGCATCGCGCGCCTCACGCTCAACCGTCCCGAGCGCCTCAACAGCTTCAACACCGAGATGCACGCCGAGGTGCGCAGCGTACTGGCGGAAGTGCGCGCCTCGCAGGCGCGCGTGCTGGTGATCACCGGGGCCGGGCGCGGCTTCTGCGCCGGGCAGGACCTCAACGATCGGGCGGTGAGCCCGGGCGGACGGGCGGCCGACCTCGGCGAGTCCATCGAACGGAACTACAAGCCGCTGGTGCTCGCGCTGCGCGCCTTGCCGCTGCCGGTCGTGGCGGCGGTGAACGGGGTCGCCGCCGGCGCCGGCGCCAACATCGCGCTCGCCTGCGACCTGGTGGTGGCGGCGCGCTCGGCCGCCTTCGTGCAGGCATTCTCGCGGCTCGGGCTGGTGCCCGACTCGGGCGGGACCTGGTTGCTGCCGCGCGCGGTCGGCACCGCGCGCGCGCTCGGACTCGCGCTGCTGGGGGAAAGACTTCCCGCCGAGCAGGCCGCCGCCTGGGGGCTCATCTGGCGCTGCGTCGACGACGCCGAGCTCGCCGGGGTGGTCGACGCCCTCGCCCAGGGCTTCGCCAACGCGCCGACCCGCGGGCTCGCGCGCACCAAGCAGGCGATCTACGAGAGCTTCGGGCGCACGCTCGCGGAGCAACTCGATATCGAGCGCGATTATCAGGCGGAGCTCGGACGGACCGCCGACTACGCAGAGGGCGTGGCGGCCTTCGGCGAGAAGCGCACGCCGCGGTTCCTGGGACGATGAGCTGGCAGCGGACGATCGTGGGAGACTGACATGAGCAAGCCGGGCGGGGAGCAGGCGCAGCGGCTGGCGGAGCGCTCGGCACAGGCGCTCTATCAGCGCGATCGCGCCTCGCAGGCTCTCGGCATGCGGCTCCTCGAGGTGCGCCCCGGCGGGGCACGAGTCGCGATGACCGTGCGGCCGGATATGGTCAACGGCCACGACGTCTGCCACGGAGGCATCGTCTTCGCCCTGGCCGACAGCGCCTTCGCCTTCGCCTGTAATTCCTACAACGAGAGCGTGGTGGCGGCCTCGGCAGCGATCGACTTCCTCGCGCCGGCGCGCGCCGGGGACGAGCTTAGCGCCGAGGCGAGCGAGCTGTGGCGCACGAAGCGCAACGGCATCTACGAGATCAATGTCACGAATCAGCGCGGTGAGCGCGTGGCGCTCTTTCGCGGCCGCTCCTACCGCATCGACGGACGGGTCACGGACACCGGGGAGTGATGACATGCAGCTGCAGAGCTACGCGGCGGGCGAATGGCGCAGCGGCACCGGGAACGGCGTCGCGCTGCGGGACGCCACCACCGGCGAGGTGATCGCGCACGCGGGCGCCGAGGGTCTCGACATGCAGGCGATGCTCGCCTGGGCGCGCGCTGTCGGCGGGCCGAATCTGCGCCGTCTCACCTTCCACGAGCGTGCCGCGCTGATCAAGGCCCTCGCCAGGGATCTCAGCGAGCACAAGGACGAGTACTACCCGGTGTCGTTCGCGACCGGGGCCACGCGCGGCGACTCCTGGATCGACATCGACGGCGGCATCAGCACGTTGTTCGTGTACGCCAGCAAGGGCGCCCGCGAGCTGCCCAACAGCCGTGTGTACGTGGACGGCGGCCTCGAGGCGCTGTCGAAGACCGGGAGCTTCGTCGGACAGCATCTGTGCGTGCCGCTCGAAGGCGCCGCGGTGCACATCAACGCCTTCAACTTCCCGGTGTGGGGCATGCTGGAGAAGCTGGCGCCGGCGCTGCTCGCCGGCGTCCCGGCGATCGTCAAGCCCGCGTCGCAGACCTCCTATCTCACCGAACGCGTCTTCCGCCGCATTCTCGAGTCGGGGATTCTGCCCGAGGGAGCGGTGCAGCTCGTGTGCGGCGGAGTAGGGGACCTGTTCGAGTATCTGACCTGCCAGGACATCGTCTCGTTCACGGGCTCGGCGGGCACCGCGCTCAGGCTCCGGCAGCATCCTGCCGTCACCGCCAATTCGGTGCGCTTCACCGCGGAGACCGACTCGCTCAACTCCTCGATCCTCGGCCCCGACGCCGTACCCGGCTCGCCCGAGCACGATCTGTTCGTGCGCGAGGTGGTGCGGGAGATGACGGTCAAGGCCGGGCAGAAATGCACCGCCATCCGCAAGGCGATCGTGCCGGAGGCGCGGGCCGCGGGCGTGATCGAGGCGCTGCGCGCCGCGCTCGAGAAGGTGGTGGTGGGCGATCCGCGCCTCGAGCAGGTGCGCATGGGGCCGGTCGCCTCGCTCGGCCAGCGCCGCGAGGTGACCGAGCAGCTCGCGAAGCTGAAGCAGGAAGCGGAAGTAGTCGCCGGCGGCAGCGCTCGACCCCAGCCGCTCGGCGCCGATGCCGAGCGCGGGGCCTTCGTTGCGCCGACTCTGCTCTACTGCCGGGACGCCGGACGGGCGCGTGCCATCCATTCGGTGGAAGCGTTCGGCCCGATCTGCACTGTGGTGCCGTACCGGGACGCGGGCGAGGCGATCGCGCTCGCACGCCGCGGCGGCGGGAGCCTGGCGGGCTCGGTGTTCACGGCGGACGAGGCGGTGGCGGCGCAGCTGGTGCTGGGGCTCGCGCCCTTCCACGGCCGCATCGTGGTGGTGAACCGGCACTGCGCGCAGGAATCGACCGGCCACGGCTCGCCGCTCCCGCACCTGGTGCACGGCGGCCCGGGGCGCGCGGGCGGCGGCGAGGAGCTGGGCGGCATCCGCGGGGTGATGCACTACCTGCAGCGCACCGCGATCCAGGGAACGCCGGATGTCATCAGCGCCGCGAGCGGGCGCTGGGTCAGAGGAGCGCGCGAGCTCGATCCGGGGGTCCATCCCTTCCGCAAGCCCTTCGGCTCCCTGGCCATCGGCGACACGTTCCGTTCGGGGGAGCGCGAGGTCACGGTCGACGACATCGAGCGGTTCGCGGCGCTCTCGGGCGACAGGTTCTACGCGCACATGGACGAGGCCGAGGCGCGGCGCAATCCGCTGTTCGGCGGGCGCGTCGCGCACGGCTACTTCCTGGTGTCGGCGGCCGCGGGACTGTTCGTCGACGCCCCGTACGGGCCGGTGCTCGCCAACTACGGGATCGACAGCCTGCGCTTCGTGAAACCGGTGAAGCCGGGCGACCGCATCCGCGTGCGCCTCACCTGCAAGGAGAAGTCGCTGCGCGCGGGTGCCGGCTACGGTGAAGTGCGCTGGGACACCGCCATCACCAATCAGGACGGCGAGGCGGTCGCCAACTACGACGTGCTGACCATGGTGAGCGAGAAGGCGATTCCCGACGCCTGAGCCCGGCGCCGGCGCACCGCTCAGGCGCGCGGCGGCGGCGCGCTGTAGAGGCGAAAGGCGTGACCGCGGGTCGAGACCGCCTTCACCAGCGCCCACACCGCATCTCCGGGCGCGAGCTGCAGCGCCTGGCGCGCGCCCGCGGTGATGCGCGCGAGCAGGACCGGTCCGCCGACGTCGACGCGGACCAGCACGTCGGCGGCGTCGTCCGGCGTGATATCGGTGACGGTACCGCGCAGGGCGTTGCGCACGCTCAGGTGCTCGACCGGCTGAGTGGCGAGGATGATGTCGCGCGCCAGCAGCTGAACGCGCACGCGCGCCCCGGGGCGCACATCCCTCAGGCTCACCTGCAGCTTGCCGGAACCGACGGCCAGCTCGGCCGTGCCGCCGGCCGCGTCTGCTGCGGTCACGAGTCCCTCGATCACCGCGCCGACGAGCTCGGGGGCGACGACGCTGCGCAGCTCGGGGCCGAGGCTCAATTCCCCGACCGGACCGGCGCTCAGCACCCGGCCCTCCCCGAGCAGCACGATGTAGGTAGCGAGCCTCAGCACCTCGTCGAACTGGTGACTCACATAGACCATCGGGATCGACAGCCAGTCCCGCAGCGTTTCGAGATAGGGCAGCACCTCTTCGCGGCGCGCCAGGTCGAGCGAGGCCAGGGGCTCGTCGAGCAGCAGCAGCTGCGGCTGCGACAACAGCGCGCGCCCGAGCGCGACGCGCTGGCGCTCGCCGCCGGAGAGCTGATGCGGCCGGCGCCCGAGGAGCGAGCCGAGGCCGAGCAGGTCGACGACCTCCTCGAAGCCGATGGCGTGGGGGACGGACCGGGCGCGCTTCATCCCGTAGCGCAGGTTGCCCGCCGCGTCGAGGTGCGGGAACAGACGCGCGTCCTGGAACACGTAGCCGATGCGCCGCCGCTCCGGCGCGACCGCGATACCGGCGCGCGTGTCCGTCAGTACGCTGCCGGCCAGCTGCACTGCGCCCTCATCGGGCGGCAGCAGCCCCGCGATCATCTCGATCAGCGTGGTCTTACCGCTGCCGGAGCGGCCGAAGAGCCCGATGACCCCGGGGGTGGGCGCCGCAAACGACGCGGCGAGCGTGAACTGCCGGCGCCGTTTGAGTACTGAGACCCGCAGCATGAGGCGCCCGGCGCCGCTAGCGGCCGAGGAGCCGGCGCACGCGGCGCACGAGCAGCTCCGCCCCGAGGAGTCCGGCGAGCCCGAGCGCAAACGACAGAATCGCGAGGCGTAACGCCAGCGGGTCGCCGTCGGGCGATTGCATCGCGGTGTAGAGTGCCAGCGGCAGCGTACGGGTCACGCCCGGGATGTTGGCGGCGAAGGTGATGACGGCGCCGAATTCCCCCAGGCCCGCGGCGAACGCGGTCACCGCGCCGGCCAGGATTCCGGGCAGCATGAGCGGCAGGGTGATCGTGAAGAATCGATCGAGGGGACGCGCGCCGAGCGTGCGCGCCGCCGCCTCGAGGCCCCGATCGACGTTCTCGAGCGAGAGGCGGATGGCCCGCACCATCAGCGGGAAGGTCATGACCGCGGTCGCGAGCGCCGCGCCCGCGGTCGTGAACGGCAGGCGGATCCCGAAATGGGCGTACAGCCAGGCACCGAGCGGCGCCCGCGCCCCGAGCAGCAGCAGCAGCACGTAGCCGACCGCTACCGGCGGCAGCACCAGCGGCAGGTGCAGGAAGGCATCGAGCAGCGTGCGGCCCGGGAAACGGGCGCGTGTCAGGATCCAGGCGGCCAGCACCGCGAGCGGCAGGCTGAAGGCCACGCTGCGCGTGGCCACCTCGAGCGAGAGGTAGAGCGCCTCGAGCTCGGCGGAACTGACGGGAGCGGGCACGCGGGAACTCTCTCACGATCGGTCGCCCGGCGGCCAGTCCGCAGCCGCCCCCGTCGGAACCGAAGGCGAGCGGACGCGAGCGGCCGGCGCCTCAGGCGACCAGCGTCTGCGACAGGCTGACGGGAGCGCCGGCTGCCGGCGTCGGGGCGCTGGCCGCCAGCCCCTTCTCCTCGAGCCAGGCGCGGTTGAAGAGGCGCGACTGGTATCTGGCTCCGCCGTCGCAGAGCATGGTGACGACGGTAGCCCCGCGCCCGAGCTCGCGCGCGACCTGCAGCGCGCCGGCGACGTTGATGCCGCTGGTGCTGCCGAGGAACAGGCCTTCCTCGTAAAGCAGCCGGTAGACGCAGCGCACGGTCTCGGCGTCCGGTACGTGCACCGCGCCGTCGACCGGCGCGCCCTGCAGGTTGGCGGTGACGCGGCCGATGCCGATGCCTTCGGTGATCGAGCCGCTGCCGGTCGCCTTGAGCGTGCCGGAGCGGAAGTATTCGTACAGGCTGCTGCCGGGCGGATCGGCGAGCACGCAGCGCACCGAGCGGCTCTTCGACTTGAGGAACTGGGCGACCCCGGCGAGCGTTCCGCCGGTCCCGGTCGCCGCCACGAAGGCATCGATCCGCCCGCCGGTCTGCGCCCAGATCTCGGGGCCGGTGGTGGCGGCGTGCGTGGCGCGGTTGGCGGTGTTGTCGAACTGGTTCGACCAGATGGCATCGGGCAGGGAGGCGGCGAGGCGCTGGGCCACTTTCTGGTATTGGTTGGGATTGCTGTAGGGGACCACCGGTACCTTGTGGACCTCGGCGCCCAGCATCTCGAGCAGCCGGTACTTCTCCGGCGACTGGTTGTCGGGCATCACGATGATGCAACGGTAGCCGCGCGCATTGCAGACGTGCGCGAGCCCGATGCCGGTATTGCCGGCCGTGCCCTCGACCACGATGCCGCCGGGCCTGAGCTGCCCGCGGCGCTCGGCGTCGGCGATGATGGCGGCGGCCGCCCGGTCCTTCACCGAGCCGCCCGGGTTCATGAACTCGGCCTTGCCGAGGATTTCGCAGCCGCTCTCTTCGCTCATCCGGCGAAGGCGGATGAGGGGGGTGTTGCCGACGGCGCCGACGAAGCCGGCGACGGAGCTCACGCCACCGCCCCGACCGCGGGACGCGCCGCGCGTTTCAGGCCCGGCTCCTCGGGCGGCGCCGCCCCGGCCGCGGACGGCGCGAGCGCCGTGACCTCGCCCACGATCAGCAGCGCAGGCGCCGCCACCCGCTCGCGGGCCGCGAGCGCTGCGAGCGAGGCGAGCGGCGCACGCAGCACGCGCTGTGCGGGCAGCGTCGCACGCTCGACGATCGCCGCGGGCAGATCGGCGCCCGCGCCGGCGGCGCGCAGCCGCGCGACGATGCGCGGCAGTTGCGCGACTCCCATGTAGAACACCACGGTCTGGTGGGGGCGGGCGAGCGCGCGCCAGTCGAGAGAGTCGTCGAGCGCCGCGTGGCCGCTCACCAGCGTCACGCTGTGTGCGAGCCGGCGGTGGGTGAGGGGTATGTCGGCGCCCGCGGCGGCGCCGAGCGCGGCCGTGATTCCGGGAACGACGCGCCACGGGACACCGGCGGCGGCCAGGGCCTCGAGCTCCTCGCCGCCGCGGCCGAAGATGTAGCCGTCGCCGCCCTTCAGGCGCGCGACCCGCTTGCCGGCGCGCGCGAGGCGCACCATGAGCTCGTTGATGCGCGTCTGCTGCGCATGCTCACCGCTCTCCTTGCCGACGAACACACGCTCGGCGTCGCGGCGTGCGCGCTCCAGGATCGCATCCGGCACCAGCCGGTCATACAGGATCACGTCGGCCTGCTGCAGCAGCTGCAGCGCGCGCAGCGTGAGCAGATCCGGGTCCCCGGGGCCCGCGCCGATGAGCCAGACCTCGCCGGGCGCGGCGCCGGCACCGCGCAGCTCGCCGGCGAAGCTGCGGGCGGCCGCAGCCTCGTCGCCGCTCAGTACCTCGGCGGCGGTACGCCCGCCGATCAGGCGCTCCCAGAACTCGCGCCGCGCCGCGGGCGCGAGCGCCCGCTTCACGGCCTCGCGGCGCCTGCCGAGGAAACGGGCGAGCGCACCGAGGCGCGCCGGGAGCAAGGCCTCGATCTGCGCGCGCAGCCGTCGGGCGAGCACCGGGCTCGCGCCCGCCGAGCTCACGGCGACGACGACCGGCGAGCGGTCGATGATGGCGGGAAAGATGAAGCTCGAGAGCCCGGGCGAGTCGACCACGTTGACCGGGATGTCGAGCGCCTGGGCGGCTTGCGCCACCGCGGCATTCGCCTCGCGGTCATCGCTCGCCGCCACGACCAGCGCGGCGCCGGCGAGATGTGCGGGCGCAAAGGCCGCGGGGAGGTGCGCGAGCTCGCCGCCGGCTGCGCGCGCTGCGAGCTCGGGCGCGAGCTCAGGTGCCACCAGCCTCACGCGTGCCCCCGCCCTGAGCAGCCAGTCGGCCTTGCGCGCCGCGACCGGGCCGCCCCCCACGACGAGCGCGGCGCGGCCCTGCAGCCGCAGGAAGATGGGGAGGTAGTCCATGGCCGAATATAGCCGTGCCGGCCCGGGGGCCTGAACTAAGAATTGCTTCTTAGGGACTGCGCGCCGGTTATACGCCGGTGACAGACCCTGGACGGGGCGGTAGCCTTGAGCGGGAATGAAGCTGCATCAACTCCGCTACCTGGCCGCCGTCGCCCAGAGCGGCCTCAACATCACGGCGGCGGCCCACAAGCTCCACACCTCGCAGCCGGGCGTCAGCAAGCAGATCAAGCTGCTCGAGGACGAGCTCGGCTTCCAGATCTTCGTGCGCGAGGGCCGCAATCTCACCCGCATTACCCCCGCCGGACAGCAGGTGATCGAGCGGGCGCTGCGCATACTGCAGGAGGCGCAGAGCATCCGCGACCTGTCGACCGAGCTGCGCGACGAGGGCAAGGGGAGCCTGTCGATCGGCACGACGCACACCCAGGCCCGCTACGTGTTGCCGGACGTCATCCGCGAATTCCGCGCCCGCTACCCGCAGGTGCGTCTCAACCTCCACCAGGGCACCTCCGAGCAGATCGCCGAGATGGTCGCCGGCGACCGCATCGACTGCGCCATCGCCACCGGCTCGGAAGGGCTGTTCGCCGACCTGACGCTGCTGCCCTGTTACCGCTGGCACCGGACGGTGATCGTTCCGCGCGGGCACGCGCTCGCCAATGGCGCCAGGCTCACGCTGCGTGCGCTGTCGGCCTTTCCGCTCATCACCTACACCTTCAGTTTCACGGGGCCGTCATCGCTGCACGAGGCGTTCGCCAATGCGTCCCTGATTCCGAACGTCGCCATCACCGCGCGCGACGCCGACGTGATCCAGACGTACGTGCGGCTCGGACTCGGCGTCGGCATCGTGGCGCACATGGCGATCGATCCCGACGATCCCGATCTGGTGGCGGTCGATGCCAGCCACGTGTTTGCCGCCCATACTACCTGGCTCGGGTTCCGGCGCGGGACGCTGCTGCGCAAGTACATGTACGACTTCGCGCAACTGCTCGCCCCGCATCTGGACCGGCGGCTCGTCGACCGGGCGCATCGCGCCACCTCGGCCGCCGAGGTCGCGCAGCTCTTCAGCGATATCGCGCTGCCGCAGCGCTAGGCGCCGGCCTGTTACTGGAGCGTGAAGCGCTGGCGCTCGAGGGCGATGCCGGCGGCGCCCGGCTGATAAGCGACCGTATAGCGGGTCAGCGCGCGGCGCGCGGCCTCGAGATCCTCCCCGGGGGCGAGCTCGATGGCGTCGAACCCGCAGCGCGCCAGCAGGAACACCTGGTCCCGCTTCACTCCCGCCCCGACGGCGCGCAGCTCGCCCTGGAAGCCGAGGCGGTTGCGCAGCAGCCGCCCCTGTGAGTAGCCGCGGCCGTCACCGGGGTTGGGAAACTCGACGGCGACCAGCGCGAGGGACGCAAGCTCCGCGGCCAGATCCTCGGGCGCGTCGCCCGGGGCGAGGCGCACCCCGAGCCGCCCGCGCCAGCCGGCCCACCGTACCGCATCCGCGCGCAGCTGTCCGAGCGGCACGATGAGCGCCGCGGCGCCCTCGGGCTCCTCGCCGAGATGGACCCAGTCGTCCGCGACGATCTCACGCCGCCTGAGGATGTAGCGCATAGGCCCCCGCGCGGAAGGGCTCGAGTCCTACACGGCGCAGTGTGTCGATGAACGGCTCGTCCGCGGCGCGCAGCGCGCGGTACACCTCGACGATACGGCCGATGGTCGCCGCGACCTCGTGCCTGGGCACCGAGGGGCCGATGACCTCGCCGAGTGCGGTCAGGCCGTTGGCCGAGCCGCCGAGACTCACCTGGTACCACTCCTCGCCGTGCTTATCGACCCCGAGGATGCCGATATGGCCGACGTGGTGATGGCCGCAGGCGTTCATGCAGCCCGAGATCTTGATCTCGATGTTCCCGAGATCGTAGAGGTAGTCGAGGTCGTCGAACTGCCGCTGGATGTCGTGCACGATGCCGAGCGTGCCGGCGTTGGCGAGCGAGCAGAAGTCGAGGCCCGGGCAGGCGATGAGATCGGTCAGGGTGCCGATGTTGGGCGTCGCCAGCCCCTGCGCCTCGAGCTCGCGCCACACGGCGTAGAGCTCGTCCTGCCGCACGTCCGCGAGCAGCAGATTCTGGCTGTGAGTGGTGCGAATGAGACCGAAGCTGCTGCGCTCGGCCAGGTCCGCGACCGCCTCCATCTGCGCCGACGTCGCATCGCCCGGATTGCCGCCGTGCGCCTTGAGCGAGACGAACACTGCGCGGTAGCCCGGCACGCGGTGCGCGCGCGTGTTATAGCGGACCCACGCGGCGAAGCGCGGCTCGCGCCCCGCCACGACCTCCTGATCGGCGAGGGTCTCGTAGGGCGGTGGACGGAAGAAGGCGCGCATGCGCTCGACCTCGGCGGCCGTCACGACCGGCGCGCCTGCGCGGCAGGCCTGCCATTCGGCCTCCACCTCGTCGCGGAAGCGCGCCGCGCCCAGCGCCTTGACCAGTACCTTGATGCGGGCCTTGTGGATGTTGTCGCGGCGGCCGTAGCGGTTGTATACGCGCAGGATCGCCTCGAGGTAGCCGAGCAAATCCCGCAGCGGCAGGAAGGCGCGGATAGGTGCGCCGATCACCGGTGCGCGGCCGAGTCCGCCGCCGACGAGCACCGCGAAGCCGGTCGCGCCGCTCGCGTCGCGCTTGAGGTGCAGGCCGATGTCGTGCACCTCGGACGCCGCGCGGTCTTCCGGCGACCCGGTGATCGCGATCTTGAACTTGCGCGGCAGGTAGGTGAATTCCGGGTGCAGCGTCGCCCACTGACGCACGATCTCGCAGTAGGGGCGGGGATCGTCGATCTCGTCGCGGGCGATGCCCGCCATGTGATCCGCCGTGACGTTGCGCACGCAGTTGCCGCTCGTCTGGATCGCGTGCATCTGCACCGTGGCGAGCTCGGCGAGGATGTCGGGCACGTCGGCGAGCGCCGGCCAGTTGAGCTGCAGATTCTGCCGGGTGGTGAAGTGTCCGTAGCCGCGGTCGTAGCGGCGCGCCAGCCCGGCAAGCTTGCGCAGCTGCGCCGAGCGCAGCAGCCCGTAGGGGATCGCGATGCGCAGCATCGGGGCGTGCCGCTGGATGTAGAGGCCATTGCGCAGCCGCAGCGGCCGGAACTCGTCCTCGGAGAGCTCGCCCGCGAGATGGCGCCGCGTCTGGTCGCGGAACTCCGCGACACGCTCCTCGACGAAGGCCTGGTCGAGCTCGTCGTAGCGGTACATGTCCTCCCGACTATATTCGTGCCGGCGGCGGCGGCTAAATACCGAGTGGTTGGGTGCGCCTCTTTCTGGGGTTATGAGCGGTGTGCAACACTAGCGGCCACGCGCGGCGGAACGCGCGGAACTTCGGGGGATGCGGCCGTGGCGGGACTCTATTTCGAGGAGCTCGAGCCGGGACAGCGCTTCGAGCATGCGGTGAGGCGCACCGTGACCGAGGCCGACAACGTGCTCTTCACCACGCTCACCATGAACCCGGCGGCCATCCATCTCGACGCCGAGTACGCGCGCGGCACGCCCTTCGGTGAGCGTATCGTCAACAGCCTGTTCACGCTGGGACTGCTGGTCGGGCTCTCGGTCTACGACACTACCCTGGGCACGACCATCGGCAACCTCGGCTTCGAAGAGGTGCGCTTCCCGAAGCCGGTGGTGCCCGGCGACACCCTGCGCGCGGCGACCACGGTGGTTTCCAAGCGCGCGAGCCAATCGCGCCAGGATTCCGGCATCGTGGTGTTCGAGCATCGTGCCTTCAATCAGCGCAACGAGGAGGTCGCCTCGTGCCGCCGCGCGGCACTCATGCTGAAGAAGCCGGCATGAGCGCGGAGCGCGGGGCGGGCGTGCTGCGCTCCTGGCTGTTCGTCCCCGGGGACAGCGAGCGCAAGCAGGCGAAGGCGCTCGGCACCGGGGCCGACGCGCTGATTCTCGATCTCGAGGACTCGGTCGATCCCGCGCAGCTGCCGGCGGCGCGCGCGCGGGTGCGCGAGCTGCTGCGCGCGCAGCGGCCCGGCTCGACGCCGCAGCTGTGGGTGCGCGTCAATCCGCCGCGCGGCAGCTGGCGCGAGGACCTCGCGGCGCTGTTTGCTGCGCCCGCGAAGCCGGGGAGCGGCGCCGGCCGCCAGGGTCCGGACGGGATCGTGGTGCCGAAAGTGGCGACGCCCGCGGAGATAGTCGCGGTGGCCGACCATCTCACGGCCCTGGAGACGGAACGCGGCATGAGCGGCGGGGTGACGGGGCTGCTCGTCATCGCGACCGAGACGCCGCAGGGAATGCTGTCGCTGCCGCAATATCCGGCGGCGCTCGGCGCCGCGCCCGCGGTGGCCGCGCGGCTCGCCGGGCTCACCTGGGGCGCGGAGGATCTGGGCGCGGCGCTCGGTGCGAGCGCCCGGCGCGACTCTTCCGGCGCGCTGACCTTCACCTTCGCGCTGGCGCGCACCACCTGTCTGCTGGCGGCTGCGGCGCTCGGGGTGCAGGCCATCGACGGCGTGCACGTCGACTTTCGGGATGCGGCCGGTCTCGCCCGTGCGCTCGCCGAGGCGCGCCGCGACGGCTTCTCGGGGAAGCTCGCGATCCATCCCGAGCAGGTGCCGCCGATCAACGCGGCCTTCACCCCGACCGAAGAGGAGCGCCGGCACGCGCAACGCGTGATCGCCGCCTTCGCCGCGGCCGGGGGCGCCGGCGTCGCGAGCCTCGACGGCCAGATGATCGATCGGCCGCATCTGCTGCAGGCGCGCCGCGTGCTGGCGGCGGGCGCGCGCCGGTCAGGGAACGTCTGACTCCGGCGGCGCGAACTGCAGCAGGTCCTCGGGAGTATCGAGGTCGAGCTCCGCGGCCGGCATGGGTACGCGCACCAGGCGATCGGCGCTGCGGCGCAGAAGCGCGCGGGCGCCGCTGTCGCCGCGCAACGCCGCGAGCTCGGCAAAGGTGCTGCGGGGAAAGACCGCCGGCGCACCGGTAGTCCCCGCATAGAGCGCGGCGACGATGCATTGGGGTCGCCGGCGCCAGGTGCCGGCCAGGCGTCTGAGGTCATCCGAGGTGACCGCGGCCTGATCGGCGAGCACCAGCAGCACGCCGGCGCAGGTGGCCGGGAGGCGTGCGACCCCGGCGCGGATCGAGCTCGCGAGCCCCTCGCGCCACTGGCGGTTGACGACCACCGAGCCGGGCGAGTGCTTCAGCAGCGGCGCGAGCTCACCCGCACCCGCGCCGAGGACGACGATCAGCGCGTTACCGGTGACCTCCGCGGCGCGCGTCACCACGGTGTGCAGCAGCGGGCGGCCGCCGATGCGCACGAGCTGTTTGGGCGAGCCGAAGCGGCTCGAGGCGCCTCCCGCCAGCACGATCGCGTACAGCCGGTCGCCGGCTCGGCCCGCGGGTGAGGGGGGCATCGCCTCCCGCTCCTACGCCGGCCCGGGCGTCACGCCCGCGGCGAGCGCGGCGCGACAGCGGGCATAGAGCGCGCGCTCGCGGGAGATGGAATCGGCATCGATTCCGCCGTACGCCCGCCAGTCCGCGACGCGCGGATTCGCGGCGAGCAGCGCCTCGATAGCGCCCCGCCGTGCGTCCCAGGGACCGTTGATGAACTGCGCGAGGGCTTGCCAGCCCTCGCGCGTATCGCCACGTGCCGCGAGCCGCTCGAGTGCCTCGCGGCCGCGGCCGCCCGGGCCGAGCGCTGCGTATGCCGTGCGGCCCGCGTCTCCCGCGGGGCGCCGGGAATAGAGCTCGCCGAGGCGCGCATCGCGCTCGTCGAACCAGCCGAGCACGCATCCGAGGTACTCGGCGCAGGCCCCGTGCACTGCCCCGGGTGCGGCGCCGGCCGTGGCGGAGCAGGCCGCGGCGCCGGCGCTCGCGACCTCGCGCACGCGGCTGCGCTCGGTGGCAAGCTGCGTGCGCAGCAGCTCGATCTCGTTCACCGGTGCCTCGAGTAGTTACATGATGTATAGTTCGTAACTAATTGATGATACACAGTTATAGTCCCGGAAAACATGGGATGGCCTGGCCCCGCCTCAGCCAACGCCGACTCGAGCGAGGCGCCGTGATTATGCCAGCCTTGCGTTCGTACACCGCAGCGCCGCGCACGCGCGCCGAGGCGTTGCGTGTACCCGTACGCCTTCAGTAGAGTCCCGGGGCCTTTTGCACTCCGCCTCCAAGAATCTCAACGCGATGAGCAAGACCGATCCCTGGGTCGTGCACAAGTTCGGGGGGTCGAGCGTTGCCGACGCCGACTGCTTCCGCCGTGTGGCGGCCATCATCGAAGCGCTGCCGGCGAGTCGCGTGGGTGTCGTGCTGTCCGCCTGCCGCGGCGTGACGGACGCGCTGCTGCGTCTGGTGGCGCTCGCCGAGCGCCAGGACGAGGGATTCCGCGACGAGGTTGCGCAGCTGCGGGCGCGTCATGGGGCGATCGCCGCGGAGTTGCTCGAGCCCGCCTCGGCCTGGAGCTACCTCGAGGGCTTCGACCGCGACTGCCGCGATCTGCTGGCGGTGCTGCACGCAGTCACCCTGACCCGGGCGGCGGCACGCAACGTCACCGACCTCGTCGCCGGCTACGGAGAGCTCTGGTCGACGCAGCTGTTCCAGCGCTTTCTCGCCGAGCGCGGCCGCCGCGCCGGCCCGGTGCAGTGGATCGACGCCCGGCGGGTGGTGATCTGTGAATGGGGGCCGCTCGGTCCGGGCATCCAGTGGGCCGAGTCGTCCGCCAACATCGCGGCGCTGGTGCCGCAGGACTTCCGCGGTACGCTCGTCATCACCGGCTTCATCGCCTCCGACAAGCGCGGCGTGCAGACTACGATCGGGCGCAACGGCAGCGATTTCTCGGCATCGATCTTCGGCAAGCTGCTGGCGGCGGGCGAGATCCACATCTGGACCGACGTCGACGGCGTGCTGTCGGCCGATCCACGCCGCGTGCCGGACGCCCGGGTCATCGACTCGCTCTCGTATAACGAGGCGATGGAGCTCGCGTACTTCGGCGCCAAGGTGATCCACCCGCAGACCATGGCGCCGGCGGTCGGCGACGGCATTCCCGTCTGGATCCGCAACACCTTCGCGCCGCACAAGCCCGGAACGCTGATCTGCGCGCACCCCACCTCCGCGCTGCCGGTCAAGGGGATCACCAGTATCGAGCGCGTCGCGCTCATCAATCTGGAAGGCACCGGGATGATCGGCGTGCCCGGCACCGCGCACCGCCTGTTCGGAGCGCTGCGCGAGGAGCGCATCTCGGTCATCCTCATCTCGCAGGGGAGCTCGGAGCATTCGATCTGCTGTGCCCTGCCGCAGGAGCAGGCGGAGCGCGCCGTGACCGTGCTGCGGCAGGCGTTCGCGCGCGAGCTCGCCGAAGGGCAGATTCAGAGCGTCGACATCGACCCGGACCTGGCGATCCTCGCCGTGGTGGGCGATGGCATGGCGGGCACGCCGGGCGTGGCCGCCAAGGTCTTCAACTCCCTCGGCGCCTCGGGAGTCAACGTGCGCGCCATCGCGCAGGGGGCCTCGGAGCGCAACATCTCGGTCGTGGTCGAAGGGCGCAGCACCACGCGCGCGCTGCGCGCGGTGCACGCAGGGCTTTATCTCTCGCCGCACACGCTGTCCGTGGGCCTCATCGGGCCCGGCAGCGTCGGCCGCGCCTTTCTCGAACAGCTCGCTTCGCAGAGCGAGCGGCTGCGCGAGCAGGCGCAGCTCGACCTGCGTCTGCGTGGCGTCATGGGCTCGCAGCGCATGCTGCTGGCGGAGCCGGCGATAGCACCCGCGGGCTGGCGCGCGCAGTATGACGGCAGCAAGACTGCCGCCGACATCGAGCCCTTCCTCGAGCATGTGCGCGTCGACTACCTGCCGCACACGGTGCTGGTCGACTGCACGGCGAGCGCGGCGGTGGCGGCGCGCTACGCCGAGTGGCTCGCGGCCGGGATCCATATCGTGACCCCGAACAAGCGCGCCAACAGCGGCGACCTGGCGTACTACCGGCGGCTGCGGGAAGCGCGCCGTGCCGGTGGCTCGCACTATCTGTACGAGGCGACCGTGGGTGCGGGGCTGCCGGTGGTGCACACGCTGCGCGACCTGTGCGAAACCGGCGACGAGGTGGTGAGCATCGAGGGGATACTCTCGGGCACGCTCGCCTATCTCTTCAACGTCTACGACGGCCGGACGAGCTTCTCGGAGATCGTGCGCGATGCGCGCCAGCGCGGCTATACCGAGCCGGATCCGCGCGACGACCTGTCGGGCACCGACGTGGCGCGCAAGATCACCATTCTCGGACGCGAGATGGGGCTCGCGCTCGAGCTCGCGGACGTAAAGGTCGAGAGCCTGGTGCCCGAGGAGCTGCGCGGCGGCTCGATCGAGGAGTTCATGCAGCAGTTGCCGCGCTACGACTCGATGATGCGCGGCCGTCTCGATAGCGCGCGCGCGCGCGGCAAGGTGCTGCGCTACGTAGCGCGCCTGACCGCCGCCGGGGAGGCGAGCGTCGGCCTCGCCGAGCTGCCCGCGAGCGATGCCTTCGCCAACATCGCGCTCACCGACAACGTGGTGCGCTTCGCGACCCGCCGTTACTGCGAGAACCCGCTCATCGTGCAGGGACCGGGCGCGGGACCGGAGGTGACCGCCGGCGGGGTGTTCGCGGACCTGCTGCGCCTCGCGGCCTACCTGGGTGCGCGACTGTGACGGCGGGGCGCGAGCGTGCGACCGCCTTCGCGCCGGCTTCGGTCGGCAACGTCGCGATCGGCTTCGACATCCTCGGCTTCTCGGTGGACGCGCTCGGCGATCGCGTGAGCGTCGCGCGCCGCAACGAGCCCGGCGTCGTCATCGGGACGGTGCGCGGCGTCGCCGGGGAGCTGCCGCGCGAGCCACGCGACAATACGGCCGGCAGGGCGCTGCTCGCGCTGCACGAAGCGCTGCAGCCGGGCTGCGGCTTCGTGCTCGAGATCGACAAGGGCATCCCGCTCGGCTCCGGGCTCGGGGGCTCGGCCGCATCCGCCGTGGCGGCGGTGGTGGCGGCGAACGCCTTGCTGCCGACGCCCTGCAGCCGGGAGCGGCTGCTGAAATTCGCCATGGCAGGGGAGGCAGTGGCGAGCGGCTCCCGGCACGTCGACAATATCGCGGCCTCGCTCTACGGGGGCCTGGTTCTCACCGTGGGCATCGACGAGCCACGCGTGAAGCAGATACCGATACCCGCCGGCATTCGTGCCGTCATCGTCCACCCGCACATGTTCCTCGCCACCGCCAGGGCGCGCGCGATCCTGAAGCGAAGCGTCGAGCTGTCGGATTTCGTCTGGCAGACGGCGCATCTCGCCGGCTTCATCTCCGGGTGCTACACCGACGATCTCGACCTGATCCGTGCCTCCTTCGAGGACGTCGTCATCGAGCCGCAGCGCCAGGCGCTGATCCCGGGCTTCCAGGAGGTACGCCGCGCCGCCATGCGCGGCGGGGCGCTCGGATGCTCGATCTCGGGCGCCGGGCCGGCGACTTTCGCCTGGGCGCTCGAAGCGAGCGCCGCCGGCGTGCTCGAGGCCATGCAGCGCGAGTTCGCGAGCCGAAGCCTGCCGAGCGACGGCTGGATCGTCGACATGCGCGGCGCGGGTGCCCGGGTGATCGCATGAACGAACGAGCCGCGGCCCCGTGAGCGAGGCGTTCGCCTTCAGCAGCTCGCGCGATGCGAGCGTCCGGATGGGTTTCAGTGCGGCGCTCCTCAAGGGGCTCGCGCCGGACGGCGGGCTGTACGTGCCGGCGAGCTGGCCGCAGCTCTCGCCCGCGGACTTTGCCGGCGCCGCGCGCCTTCCCGAGGTGGCGCAGCCGCTGCTCGCGCCGTTTCTCGCCGGCGACCGGCTCGCGGGCGAGCTGGCAGCGCTGGCGCACGAGGCCTTCAGCTTCCCCGCGCCGCTCGTGCCGCTGCAGGCGGACGGGCGTCTCTCGGTGCTGGAGCTCTTCCATGGGCCGACCGCCGCCTTCAAGGACTTCGGCGCGCGCTTTCTAGCGGCCTGCTTCGCGCGGCTGCGCGAGGCCGGGTCACGCCCGCTCACGATCCTGGTCGCAACTTCCGGCGACACGGGCGGCGCGGTTGCCGCCGCGTTTCACCGCCGTCCGGGGATCGAGGTCGCCGTGCTCTTTCCCAAGGGCCTCGTCTCGCCGACCCAGGAGCGTCAGCTCACCTGCTGGGGCGACAACGTGCGCTCGCTCGCCGTGCACGGCACGTTCGACGACTGCCAGCGCCTCGTAAAGCAGGCGTTCCTCGATCCGGAGCTGAGCGCGCGCGGCGCACTGTCATCCGCCAACAGCATCAACCTCGGGCGCCTGCTGCCGCAGGCGGTCTATTACGCGGCCACGAGTCTCGCCGTCTGGCGCGAGCACGGCGAGCCGGCCTCGTTCGTGATTCCGAGCGGCAATCTCGGCAACTCGCTCGCCTGTCTCTGGGCGCGGCAGGCAGGGCTGCCGATCGGCTCGGTGGTGCTGGCGCACAATGCCAATCGCACCGTCCCCGACTACCTCGCGAGCGGGGAATGGCGCCCGCGGCCGAGCGTGGCGACGCTCGCATCGGCGATGGACGTCGGTAACCCGAGCAACATGGAGCGCCTGCGCTCGCTCTATCCCGGCCTGCCGCAACTGCGGGCGGCGGTGAGCGCCGTCAGCGTCGGCGACGGCGAGATCCGCGAGCGCATCCGTGCCGGCTACCGTACTTACGGGCAGATCTGGTGCCCGCATACCGCGACGGCCGCCGAAGCCTGGGAGCGGCTGCCCGCGGGCGAGCGTGCCGGCGGCCGCTGGGTGCTGGTGTCGACCGCCCATCCGGCCAAGTTCCGCGAGATCGTCGAGCCTCTCATCGGACGCAGCGTGCCGGTGCCCGAAAGTCTGGCGCGGCTGTTTGCGCGACCGGCCCGGTGTGTTGAAATCGACTCCACGCTCGGGGCGCTGCGTGCGGCGCTCGAGGCGCAGGGGGGTTCGTGGACGAGTTGAGCAGGGTACCGCCCGCCGTCTGGGCCGTGGTGCTCGGGGCGGCGGCGCTGGTGGTGGCGCTGTGGTGGTTGTGGCGCTGGTACAGCTGCTACCGCACGCGCCGGGCGTTGCGCGCCGCGGTCACCGGTGGCGCCGCCGATCATCTGATCAACGCATTGGTGCCGGACGGCATGGGCGGCGGCTTTCACGTCGACTTTCTGCTGCTCACCATGCGCGGCGTGATCGTAATCGACCTGCGCGACGTGCGCGGCAACATCTTCGGCGGCGATCAGATGGCCGAGTGGACCGTCATGGACGGCCCGCGGCGCTTCACCTTCACCAACCCGCAGAGCGCGCTCTACGACCGGATCGCCGCGGTGAAGGCCGTGGCGGGCGACGTGCCGGTCGAGGGCAGGATCGTCTTCACCCGGCGCGCCAGGTTTCCCAAAGGCCTGCCGAAGTGGACGCTGATGGTCGATGCGCTGCGCGCCGAGTTTCCGCCGGTCGAGTACCAGTCGCACGCCGAGGCCACCGCCCCGCTGCACGCAGGCTGGCAGCGCCTCAAGGAAGCCGTCAAGCCGAGCTACATGGCCGACATGCGTTAGCCCATTTCGCGGGCGTGATCGGCGAGCACCAGCGACACGCAGGCGGTGAGCTTCTTCGCGTACTCGATGTGCAGGAACTCGTTCGGCCCGTGCGCGTTGGCCTGCGGACCGAGCACCCCGGTGATGAAGAACTGAGTGCGCGGAAAGCGCTCGCCCAGCATGCCCATGAACGGGATGGTGCCGCCGCAGCCGATGTGCACGGCGTCGCGGCCGTAGACGCACAAGCTCGCCCGGGCGATCGACTGCTCGAGCCACGGCGCGAACGCCGGGGCATTCCACCCGGTGTTGGCCGAACCCGGCTCGAAGCGCACTTCGGCGCCATAGGGCGGGTCGCGCTCGAGTGCCTCGCGCACCGCCCGGGCCGCGCGCGGCGCATCGCAGGTCGGTGGAGTACGCAGCGAGATCTTCACGGTGAGCTGCGGCAGCAGCACGTTGCCCGCGGTGGCCGTCGACGGCAGGCCGTCCGCGCCCGTGACGGCCAGCGTGGCCCGCCAGGTGCTGTTGATGATGAGCTCGGCCGGATCGTTCGACACCGGCTGCACCCCGCGCGCCCACGGGAGCTTGCCGGCGACCGCCTCTCCCAGCACCTTCGCCGCCACGGCCGCCTGCGCGCGCCGGTCCGCCGGCAGCGTCACGTGCAGATCGTCGAGCAGCAGGTCGCCGGTGACCGGGTTCTCGATGCGCGCGAGCAGCTGCTCGAGGATGCGAAACGGGGTTGCCGCGATGCCGGTCGCCATGCCGGAATGCACCCCCTCGGTGAGCACCCGCACGCCGAGCGTGCCGACGACGTTGCCGCGCAGGGAAGTCGTGCACCAGACCTGATCGTAGTTGCCGCACTCGGCGTCGAGACACACGACGAGCGAGGGCTCGCCGATCGCGTCTCCGAGGGCCGCGAGATGCGCCGGCAGATCGGTGCTGCCGCTCTCCTCGCAGGCCTCGATCAGCACGACGCAGCGCGGCAGGCGCACCTTGAGCTCCTTGAGCGCGGCGATGGCCGTGAGGGAGCTGAACACCGCGTAGCCGTCGTCGGCGGCGCCCCGTCCGTAGAGCCTGCCGTCGCGGATGACCGGCTCCCAGGGACCGAGGCCGGGCAGCCAGCCGGTAAATTCGGGCTGCTTGTCGAGGTGGCCGTAGAGCAGGGCGCAGCCGGGGAGCTCCCCGGGCACGTCGATGAGCAGCAGCGGGGTGCGGCCCTGGAGGCGGCGCACCTCGACCCGGGCTCCCGGCAGAGGCTGCAGCCGGCACCACTCGGCCATGAGCTGCACTGCCGCTTCCATGTGTCCATGACTCTCCCACTCGGGGTCGAAATCCGGCGACTTGTTGGGGATGCGCACGTAGGCAACCAGGCGCTCGATGATCGACTTGTCCCAGACGTTGCCGACGAAGGCGTTGAGTCGCTTGAGATCCATGGGTGAGATCCTCTCTGTAAAGTCAGTCACTTATACGTTATTCATAAAGTAATATGGCGATACCTCACGCGCCCGCCGGCAAGCGGAACAGCGCACGCGCGCCGGCGGTGCTCGAGCGCGCGAGCTCCTCGAGCGGCTCCCCGCGCGCACGCGCCACCGCGGCCGCGATGTGCGGAAGATATGCCGGCTCGTTGCGGCGCGACGCCGGCCGCGGGCTGAGATCCCGTGGCAGCAGATAGGGGCCGTCGGTCTCGAGCAGCAGCCTGCCCGCCGGGATCGCGCGCATGAGCGGTACCAGGTGCGTCCCGCGGCGCTCGTCGCTGATCCAGCCGGTCATGCCGATCGCGAGCCCCAGCTCGAGGTAGGCATCGAGCTCCGCGGCGCCGCCGGTGAAGCAGTGCGCGACGCCCGCGTGCCGCGCGCCATGCTCGCGCAGGATGGCGAGGAAGTCGGCGTGGGCATCGCGCTGATGCAGGAACAGGGGCTTGCCGAGAAGTGCGGCGAGCTCGAGCTGGCGGTGGAAGGCCTGCCGCTGCGCCTCGCGCGGCGAGAAATCGCGGAAATAGTCGAGGCCGCATTCACCGACCGCCGCCACTTCGGGAGCGCGCGCCAGCTCGGCGAGCTCCTCGAAACGCGCCGGGCTGAGCTCGCTCGCATGATGCGGGTGCACGCCCGCCGTGGCAAACAGCGTCCCGGGATGTTGCCGGGCGAGCGCGATCGCGGCGGCGGTCCCGGACATCGTTGCACCGGTGACCAGCATCTGCACGACGCCTGCCGCACGGGCGCGTGACAGCACCGCGTCGCGGTCGGCGTCGTAGCTGTCATGGCCGAGATTGATGCCGATGTCGATGAGCTTGGCGGACGGCGCGCCCGAGGGGGCGGGTGCCGGCGCGGCTGTGCTATGGTTTTGCATGCGCGCGAATATTCTACTGCCCGCGGCCGCCGCGCTCCTTGCGGTGAGCGGGGCGGCGTCCGGCGCGCATACCTCCTGGCGCGACATCGAGGTCCGCATTCAGTACGGCTATTACACCGAGGACGCCGCGGCGCTGCGGCGTCTGCGCGGCCTGATCGCCGCCGACGAGTCCCGCGACCGGCTGCACGGCTATTACGCGGCGCTGCTCGCCTGGCGGGAGGCGCAGCTCGCCGCGCAGGCAGCGCCCGCGCCCCGGGGCGCCGCGGCGGGCGAGCTCGTGCAACGCTGCGTCACCGAGGCGGACAAGGCGCTGGAGGCGGATGCGGCCTTTGCCGACGTGCTGGCGCTGCGGGCGGCGTGTCTCGGCACCCCGCTCCGTCCGGGGGGCGCGAGCCTTGCCGCCCATCGTGCACGCAAGGACATCGAGCGCGCGCTCAAGGCCTCGCCCCGCGATCCACGCGTGCTGCTGGTCGATGCGATGAACGACTATCAGCTCGCACCGCCGGACGGCGACCGGGAGCGGGCGCTGGTGAAGCTGCGCCTTGCGGTCACGGCCTTCGAAGCCGAGCGCGCCGGCTTCGAGCGGCTGCCGGGCTGGGGTGCGGCGGAATCGTACCTGTTCCTCGCCCAGGACCTGCTCGATCACGCCGATCCGGTGGGGGCGCGGGACGCGCTCGAGCATGCGCTGCTGATCGCTCCCGAGTTCGCCCAGGCGCGGCGGCTGATGGCCAGCATCGTCAGCGGCTGAAGCGGTGCGCTTCACGGTTCCCGCCTGACAATTGTCATTCGCCCATGCCGGCATCCGCCACAGGTCGGCGCATCCGCCGCACTGTATGACTCGTGCGCATGCAGCGGCACGCTGGCTGATGCTATCGTTGCGCGCCTGCATGCGGGGACCAGACGGGGATGAGCGCGGAGCCGGACAAGAAAGCGCTGTTGGGACAGCTGCGGATCGACCGCGGCACGGAGCCGGCCGGGCTTACGCCCGGGCGGCGTACCTGGATCATCGGCGGCGTGGTCGCGCTCCTGGTGCTCGTCGGCGGCGGAGCGTGGCTCGCGCTGTCGGCGCGCGGCGCCCTGGCGGTGCACACGGCTGTCGCCCAGTCCCTGGGCGGCGGCGGCACGGGCGCCTCGGTGCTCGATGCCACCGGCTACGTCACCGCACGGCGCGAGGCGACGGTATCGGCGCAGATCACCGGCAAGGTGACCGAGGTGCTGTTCGATGAAGGCGACCGCGTGAGCGCCGGTCAGGTAATCGCGCGCCTCGACGACACGGCGCAGAGAGCGGCGCTGGCGCAGGCGCAGGCGCAGTTGCAGTCGGCGCGGGCGGTGCTCAGCGAGGACGAGGCGCAGCTCGCGCAGTACGTGCGCGACCGGGCCCGCGACGAGGACCTGGTGAAGCGCAATCTCGTGTCGCAGCAGGCGCTCGAGCAGGCGCGCACCCAGGTGGATACGCAGACTGCGCTGGTGCAGTCGCAGCGCGAGCAGATCGATCTCGCGCAGGCCAACGTGCGCGCGGCACAGGTGCAGCTCGACTACTGCACCGTGCACGCGCCGTTCACCGGCGTGGTGATCGCCAAGGCCGCCCAGGTCGGGGAAATGGTCTCCCCGCTCTCCGCCGGCGGCGGCTTCACGCGCACCGGAATCGGCACCGTGGTCGACATGGATTCGCTCGAGATCGAGGTCGACGTCAACGAGGCCTACATCAACCGCGTCGAGCCGGGCCAGCCGGTCGAGTCGGTGCTCAACGCCTATCCCGAGTGGCGCATCCCCTCGCATGTCATCGCGATCATCCCGACCGCCGACCGCTCCAAGGCGACCGTGAAGGTGCGCATCGGCTTCGACGTGAAGGACGCGCGCATCGTGCCCGACATGGGTGTGCGCGTGTCGTTCGAGGAAAAGAGCCGCCCGGGCGCGGCGGCGCAGCAGCGCCCGCGCGGCGTGCTGGTGCCGGCCGGCGCGCTGCGCAAGGACGGGAGCGACGACGTCGTCTACGTGCTGAAGGACGGCCACGCGCAGCGCCGCGCCGTGACCGCCGCCGGCGGCAGCGGCGACCCGCGAGCGGTGCTCGCGGGCCTGAGTCCCGGCGAGAGCGTGATCGTCGACGCGCCGGCCGGCATCAAGGACGGCGCGGCGGTCACCGAGGTCAAGCAATGAGTGAGAGGAACGCCATGTCAGAGCCCATGGTCCAGGTACACAACGTCACCAAGGTCTACGAGCGCGGCAAGCAGAAGATCGAGGTGCTGCACGGCCTCACCCTCGACATTCCCAAGGGCGACTTCGTGGCGCTGATGGGCCCTTCAGGATCGGGCAAGACGACGCTGCTGAATCTCATCGGCGGCCTCGACAAGCCGACCTCGGGCGAGATCACCGTGGGCGGCAAGCGCATCGACCAGCTGGGCAGCGGCCAGCTCGCCCGCTGGCGCGCCCTCAACGTCGGCTTCGTGTTCCAGTTCTACAACCTGATGCCGGTACTGACGGCCGAGGGCAACGTCGAGCTGCCGCTGCTGCTCACCAGGCTGTCGGCAGCACAGCGCCGCAAGAACGTCGGCGTGGCGCTCGAGGTCGTGGGGCTCGCAGACCGCGCCAAGCACAAGCCGCGCGAGCTGTCGGGCGGCCAGGAACAGCGCGTCGCGATCGCGCGCGCTCTGGTGTCCGACCCGCAGCTGCTGGTGTGCGACGAGCCGACCGGCGACCTCGACCGCAAGACGGCCGATGAGATCCTCGGGCTCCTGCAGGTGCTCAACCGCGAGCATGGCAAGACCATCGTGATCGTCACGCACGATCCCAAGGCCGCGGAGTTCGCGCGCCGCACGCTGCATCTCGAGAAGGGCCAGCTGCTCGAGCAGGCGGCCTGAGCCAGGCGCGCGAGGAACCCGACATGACCCGCTCCGGCTTCGTCGTCGCCAATCTGTTCCGCAAGCGCACGCGCACGATCCTGACGCTGCTGTCGGTGATCATGGCGTTCCTGCTGTTCGGCCTGTTGCAGTCGGTCAATACGGTATTCAGCTCCGGCGCCGACTTCGTGGGCGCGACGCGCCTGTTCGTGCAGGCGCGGGTGTCCTTCACGGTGCCCCTGCCGCTCAGCATGGTGCCGAAGCTCGAGGCCATTCCGGGCGTGGCGCGCGTCGCCTACCAGCAGTGGTTCGGCGGGGTGTGGCAGACCAACACCCCGCTCATCATGTTTGCCCTCGACCCGCAGCGCTATCACGACGTCTATCCCGAGTGGAAGATGCCGGAGGCGCAGTGGCAGGCCTTCGAGCACACCCGCACGGGACTCATCGTCGGGCGGCAGCTCGCCAACCAGTACGGCTGGAAGATCGGCCAGAAGATCCCCATCTCCTCGAACATCTGGCCGCAGAAGAACGGCAGCAAGGCGTGGGAGTTCGACCTGGTCGGGATCTTCGACGGCAAGGACGAGGACTGGCAGAAGCGCACCAACCTGGCGTTCATCCAGCAGGATTACTTCGAGGAGGCCAACCAGTTCGGCCTCAAGGGGCGCACCAATTTCCTGATCCTCAAGCTCGTCCCCGGGGCCAACGCGGAGGCGGTCAGCAAGACGGTCGACGCCATGTTCGAGAATTCGCCGGACGAGACCAAGACGCAGACCGAGAAGGACTTCAACATCAGTTTCGTCAAGCAGATCGGCGACATCGGGCTGATCGTGCGCTGGATCCTGTTCGCCGTGTTCTTCACGCTGCTGCTGGTCGTCGGCAACACCATGGCGCAGAGCGTACGCGAGCGGATCCCCGAGCTCGCGGTGCTGAAGACGCTCGGCTTCTCCGACGGCAGCGTATTCGGGTTCGTGCTCGCCGAGGCTTTCGCCCTGGTCCTCGCCGGCGGGCTGATCGGCCTGGCACTCGCCTCGCTCGCCGGTGCGATGGTGGAGAAGGCCACCGGGGGGCAGTTTCTGCTGCAGCTCGACGTCTCGGTGTGGCTCCTCGGGGCGCTGGCGATCGTGCTGATGAGCCTGGCCGTCGGCCTGTTACCCGGACTGCGCGCGCGCCGGCTCGAGATCGTGGACGCACTGGCCGGGCGCTGACAAGGAGACCCGACGTGTTGAGACAGGCGTTTGCCATTACCGGCCTCAGCATCCGCAGCGTTCCGGAGCGCTGGGCGCCCTCGCTCGTCATCGTCATCGGGCTCGCCGGTGTCGTGGCGGTCTTCACCGCGCTGCTCGCCATGGCGGCGGGCTTCGAGAGCACGCTCAAGGCCACCGGCCGGCACGACGTGGCGATCATCATGCGGGGCGGATCCGACGCCGAGCTCAACTCCGCCTTCGACCGGGATTCCACCGATCTCATCAGGCAGGAGCCGGGAATCCGCCCCGGAGCCGACGGCAAGCCGCTCGCCTCGGCCGAGCTCATGGTGATCGCCGAGCTGGTGCGCAAGGACGACGTCAAGAGTGGGGCGAACGTCACGCTGCGGGGCGTGGAGCCCGCGGCCTTCGTGCTGCGCCCGCAGCTGAAGATCATCGCCGGCCGCAACTTCACCCCCGGCCTGCGCGAGATCATCGTCGGGCGCGGCGTGCTCGCCCAGTTTCAGGGCGTGAACCTCGGCCAGGTCGTGCGCATGCGCGGCTCGGAGTGGACGGTCGTCGGGGAGTTCGCTACGGGCGACTCGCACGACAGCGAGATGTGGACCGACATCAACGTCGCCCGCTCGACCTTCGGGCGGCTCGGGGCCAGCTCGGTACTCGCGGCCCTCGACGGCGCCGACGGCCTCGAGCGGCTGAAGGCCGCAGTCGCCGCCGAGCCGCGCCTGTCGCTCGACGTGCTGCGCGAGGACGACTATTTCAGCGGCCAGACCAGGCAATTCCGCAAGACCATCGGCGTGCTCGCCGGAATCGTGACCGTCATCATGGGGCTCGGCGCGGTATTCGCCGCGCTCAACAGCATGTACGCCGCGGTTGCCGCCCGCGGCAAGGAGATCGCGACGCTGCGGGCACTGGGATTCGGCGGCTTCCCGGTGGTGGTGTCGGTGATGATCGAGGCGCTGTTGCTGGCGCTGGCCGGAGCGCTGCTCGGGGCGCTGCTTGCCTATCTGCTCTTCAACAACCTGTCGGTGGCGACCCTGGGGCAGAACTTCACCCAGGTGGTATTCAGCTTCAAGGTAACCCCCGAGCTCGTGACCCGCGGCCTCGTCATCGCGCTCCTCATCGGCATGCTGGGGGGATGCCTGCCGGCGCTGCGGGCAGCGCGGCTGCCGGTGACGACGAGCCTGCGCGAGAGTTGAGGGCAGCTGCAGCGCGCCGGCGCAGCCACACCCGGCCTCAGCCGCGTGCCAGCGCCTCGCACAGTGCGTGCACGTCCTGCTCGGGCTGGTCCCACGAGACCACGAAGCGGGCGTCGCCTTGCGCCTCGGCGCCCCAGTCGTAGAACTCGAACCCGGCGGCGCGCAGCGCCTGGCGGCGCGCGGCGCCGAGCTTCACGAACACCTCGTTGGCCTCGACCGGGTGCAGCAGCGCCGCGCCGGCGGCCACGCCGATGCGTGCGGCAAGGCGGTTGGTGCGATCGGCATTACGCTTCCAGATGCCGGAGTCGAGGTAGGCGAGCAGCTGCGCCGCAACGTAGCGCGATTTCGACAGCAGGTGCCCGGCGCGCTTGCGCCGCAGCTCGAAGTCGCGTACCAGCGCCGGGTCGAAGAACACCACCGCCTCGGCGGTCAGCGCGCCGTTCTTGGTCGCGCCGAAGGACAGGACGTCGACCCCGGCGCGCCAGGTGGCATCGCCCGGATCGCAGCCGAGGAAGGCGAGGGCATTGGCGAAGCGCGCCCCATCCATGTGCACCTTGAGGCCGTGACGGTGTGCGAGCTCGCTGAGTCGGGCGACGTCCGCCGGGCGGTATACGGTGCCGAGCTCGGTCGCCTGGGTGAGCGACAGTGCCGCGGGCTGGACGCTGTGCAGGTGGCGCGGATGCGCCTCGAGCGCCGCGCCGACGGTCTCGGCGTCGAGCCGCCCGTGATCGCCCGGCAGCAGCTCGAGCTGCGCGCCGCCGGAGAAGAAGCCGGGCGCGCCGCATTCGTCGACCGCGATGTGTGCCTCGTGGTGCGCGAAGATGGCGCCGTAGGGCGGGCTCAAGGTCGCGAGCGCCAGCGAGTTGGCGGCGGTGCCGGTAGTCACCGCGAAGGCACGCACCGGCGTGCCGAAGTGCGCGCTCAGGGCTGCGTCGAGGCGCAGCGTCCACTCGTCGTCGCCGTAGGCGCGGGCCAGCCCGTGATTCGCCTCGTGAATGGCCGCCAGGATCTCCGGGCAGGCGGTGGCGGTGTTGTCGCTGAAGAATCGCAAGCTCTGCGGCCTCACTCGATACGCCAGCGGAACGACCGGGCGCCTGCGCCCAGGAACACCAGCGTGGTGGCGGCAAGATACAACAGGTTGGGGGTGATCTGCGCGAGCCCGGCGCCGTCCAGCATCACGGCACGTGCCGCATCGAGCAGGTGCGTGAGCGGAAACACGTGGGCCACCCACTGCACCCAGCGCGGCGAGCCCTCGAGCGAGAACCAGATCCCCGACAGCAGCATCATCGGCCAGGTCAGCAGGTTGAGAAGCCCTCCCACCAGCTCCTCGCTCGAGAAGCGCGCCGCGACCGTGAGCCCGAGCGCGATCATGGACAAGGCGCCGGCCAGCGCCAGCAGCAGGAGCAGCGGCACACTGCCGGCGGAGTGAAAGCCGATGATGGTGCCGATGCCGGCGTACAGAACCACCGTGACGAAGAGGATGAGGGTGAGCCGCGACAGTACCTGCGCGGACAGGAACTCGAAGGCAGTAAGCGGAGTCGCGTGCAGCCGCTTGAGGAATCCGCTCTTGCGATAGCGCAGCACCACGTAGCCGACCCCGAACAGGCAGCTGAACATCATGTTCATGCCGAGGATCCCGGGGAACAGCCAGTCTACGTAGCGCAGTGCGGCGCCGGTGACCGGCTCGCGGTGCGCACCGGGTTCCGCGGCGAGCAGCAGCTTCTCGACCACGTAGCCCTTCGGGGCGTCGGTATTGACCCAGTAATGCGTGCCGGCGCCGAAGTCGACCAGCAGATCGATCTGCTGGTGGGTGAGCTTGTGCAGCGCCGCCGCCTGCTCCGGCAGCGGCACGAACTGCACGTAGCGCTCGGCGAGAAAGGGATGGGCACTGGTTGCGGCGGGAGCGCCCAGCACTCCGACCTTGAACAGCGGCCGCTGCGGGCCGCCGAATACGAAGCCCATGCCGATCACCAGCATGATCGGCAGCAGCAGCGTAAAGAGCAGCGTCCCCCGGTCGCGCACGAACTCGAGGTTGCGCGCATGGAACACGGACAGCAGCCGGCGGATCACGGCCGCAGCTCCTTGCCGGTGAGCTCGAGGAACAGGTCCTCGAGGTTGGGCGGGCGGATACGGAGGTTCGTGAGCGGCACCTGCGCCGCGAGCAGGGTGCGCAGCGTCCCCTCGAGGTCGTCGGTGGTGATCTCGACCCGGTCGCCGGCCTCCATGAGCCTGAGGGGCAGGGCACGCGCGCTTGCGGGAAAATCCTGGCGCGGCAGCTCGAGCAGCACGTCGGCGAAGTGCTCGCGCAGCAGCCGCCGCGGCGGTCCCTGGGCGACGATCCGGCCGCGGTCCATGATGGCGACGCAATCACACAGCAGCTCGGCTTCCTCCATGTAGTGAGTCGTGAGGATGATGGTCTTGCGGCGCGCCTTGATGGACTCGGCCAGCTGCCAGAAGTTGCGCCGCGCCTGCGGATCGAGCCCGGTGGTCGGTTCGTCGAGAAACAGCACGGCCGGGTCGTTCACCAGGGCGATGGCGAGCAGCAGCCGCTGCTGCTGCCCGCCGGAGAGCTTGCGCGCTTCGCGGCCGGCGAGCGTCTCGAGCGCGCAGATGCGGATCGCTTCCTCGACCTCGAGGCCGTGGGTGTAAAGGCCGCGAAACAGCGCGACGCACTGGCGCACGGTGAGGAAATCCTGCAACGCGGTCTTCTGGAAGAGGATGCCGGCTTCCTCGCGAAAGCGCGGCCCGAGAGGCGCGCCGCGGTAGCGCACCTCCCCGGAGGTCGGCGGCAGGATCCCCTCCATGATCTCGACCGTCGTGGTCTTGCCGGCACCGTTGGGACCCAGTAGCCCGAAACAGATCCCCTCGGGTACCTGGAAGCTGACGCCGTCCACCGCCAGGGTGGCGGGGTACTGCTTGACGAGACTCGAGACTTCGAGCAGGGGAAGTGCGCTCACGGTCGCGCGATCCTAGCGGATCGGGGCAGGGACGTCTCGAGGCGCCGTGTTACCGGCCCGCACGGCGCGACCTTGCTGCGCGGCGCGTGACGTGTACCATCGGCCGCATGACAACCCGCCAGTACGAAAAATCCGAGCGCGTCGACCTCGCCGACGAGGCCGTGCACTGGGACCTCGGCAGCTCGCTCTCTTACGGCGAATACCTGCACCTCGACAGGCTCCTGAGCGCGCAGCACCCGCTGACGGGCGAGCACAACGAGATGCTGTTCATCATCGTGCACCAGGTATCGGAGCTGTGGATGCGGCTCATGCTGCACGAGCTGACCGCCTCGCTGGAATGCGTGCGGCGCGACAATCTCGATCCCGCGCTCAAGATGCTGGCGCGCATCTCGCGCTCGCAGAACCAGCTGATCTCGGTGTGGGACGTGCTCTCGACGATGACGCCGTTCGAGTACACGGCGTTCCGCAACGCACTGGGGCGCTCGTCGGGCTTCCAGTCGGTGCAGTACCGCATGCTGGAATTCCTGTTCGGCAACAAGAACGCCGAGATGCTCGCCGTGCACCAGCGCGACCCCGAGGCCTATGCGGCGCTCGAGCGCGCACTCGGCGAGCCCTCGCTCTACGACGAGGTGCTGCGGCTCCTCAGCCGCCGCGGCTACGGGATTCCGGAAGACTACCTGTCGCGGGATTTCCGCGAGCCCTACGTCGCCAGCAAGCAGGTCGCGGGCGCGTGGCTCGGCGTCTATCACAACACCGACAAGGACTGGGACCTCTACGAGCTCGCCGAGCGGCTGGTGGACCTCGACCACAACTTCCAGCTGTGGCGCGCCCATCACCTGAAGACGGTGGAGCGCATCATCGGCTACAAGCCGGGGACGGGGGGTACGGGCGGGGTGTCCTACCTCGCCAAGGCGCTCGAGCTCAAGTTCTTTCCGGAGCTGTGGCAGATCCGGACCTCGATGTGAGCCGGCTGTCTGCACCGCGCTATTGGAGTCCCCTCCAGACTATCCGGTGAAAGAGTTCGTCCATCGATCGTGGCGCTTCTTTCGCCCCGCGATCCACCCACCATTTCAGTAGCGACAGCAGGCTTGCCCCGAGAACATAGGAGCGAGTGCTCAATTCATGCCGGGGCAGGTGGGAGCAGCGACGCGAATCGCGGAGCCGCTGCTCGATTGCGCGCGCGAAGTAGCCCTGAGCGAGATCGAAGAAGTCGTTGAGGCGACCGGCATCAGCCAGAGCGCGATAGATCCGATTCTGCCCGCCAATATGGGCAAACATCTCTGCCACGGGAAGGACGCGCAGCGACTCCTCCTTACGGTCGCGGAGGGTCGTGCTGATCATGTCCAGGAACACCTCGAGCTGGCTGAGCAGCAAGTCATTCTTGTCGCGGAAGTGAAGATAAAAGGTGGATCGACCGACTGATGCGCGATCCAGCACGTCCTGCACAGTCACGTCATGGAACGGCTTTTCGTGAATCAACGCCACCAAGGCAGCGCCGAGCCGCGCCCGCGTCCGCCGAATGCGCTCATCGACGGGTCGCTGCCTTGCTTGCCGCGTCCGGGCGGCGGGCATCCGCAGATCGGACCGCTCATTTCTGGACATCGCGTGCCTATTTGTTCAACAACGCGAATTCGCCGTCAACCGCAGAGCCCTGCAAAGCTACACTGCGCGAAATCATACGACAGGCGCCGATGCGCAGGAGAGAGTCGATGAATCGCTTAGCTGCACTCGGAACGATGTTCATCGTCGCACTGGCCGTGCCCGCGCAACGAGCTGTTGGGGACCCTGCTGCCGCGAACGTAGCGGGGCACAACGAGACCGCTGCACAGGGCGACGTGCCGGCAGTGGACCAGATGCTGAAGGTGTTGACCGCGAGACTCGAGCTTACCGTCGGGCAGCAGGCAAGAATTACGCCGATTCTTCAAAGGCTGCATGACATTCAGCAGACCCTCATGCAGGACGAGGGCCTCTCGCGTGAAGAGCGCCTCGCCAGGGTGAGACCAGAGCGGTCCAGGGCCAATGAGAACATCCGCGAGATCCTGACCGACAGCCAGAAGCAAAAACTCGATCAGTACCTGCAAGGGGGGCACCCCGAGATGCATGGCAATCTGAGCGGAGCGGAAGCATCGCACCGCTGACCAGCGCCCCTCAGAAAGTGCGGAATCAGCGGCGCAGGCAGGCAGCCTCAGTCTGACGCGGACGGGCGTAGGGACGGACCAGCTCCGGGCGTCGACGTGAGAGCGCTCCGGGCGCTCGCCGCGGCGCGCGCCGCCGAGCGGGCGCGCACGAGGCGGTAGAGGAGCAGCAGCGCGAGGATGCCCGCGTAAAGAAGCGGCTCGCGCACGTCGCGCTTCACCTGCCAGTAGAAGTGCCAGACGCCGAGGATCGCGATCACATACACCAGGCGATGCAGCGAAGCCCAGCGCCTGCCTAAGCGGCGCATCATGCCGTTAGTCGACGTCGCGGCCAGCGGGATCAGGAGGAGCAGCGCCGTGAAGCCGATGGTGATGTAGGGCCTCTTGGCGATGTCGGCACCGAGCACGGACCAGTTGAGCTCGAGATCGAGCACCAGGTACACGGTGAAGTGCACCACGACATAGAAGAAGGCGAACAGCCCCAGCATGCGGCGCAGCCGCAGGAGCTGCGGGAAGCCGAGGAGATTTTTCACCGGCGTGACGGCGAGGGTGAGCAGCAGTAAGTTGAGCGCGGTCTTGCCGCACTCGTGCTCGAGTGTCTTGACGGGATCCGCTCCGAGGCCGAGCCCGAACCAGCCGAAGGCTCCGCAGGCGAGCCACACGAGCGGCGCGATTGCCGCCGTGAACACCAGCGGCTTGTAGACGTAGCGGTAGCGCTGCGTGACGTTCAAGGTCTACGGCCCCGGAGGCCTCGGCGCGCTAAGGCTCAAAAGTTGCGACGCAGATCCATGCCCGCATAGAGCGCGGCGACCTGGTCGGCGTAGCCGTTGAAGGGCAGCGTCGGCCGGCGCGCGGCGAGAAACGGCGCGCCGATGCGCCGCTCGCTCGCCTGGCTCCAGCGCGGGTGATCGACTGCGGGGTTGACGTTGGCATAGAAGCCGTACTCGTTCGGCGCCGCGAGGCTCCAGGTAGTGCGCGGCTGGCTCTCGGTGAAGCGGATCCTCACGATCGACTTGATGCTCTTGAACCCGTACTTCCACGGCACGATGAGCCGCAGCGGCGCCCCATCCTGGTTCGGCAACACCACCCCGTAGAGCCCGACGACCATCAGGGTGAGCGGATGCATGGCCTCATCCATGCGCAGTCCCTCGACATACGGCCAGTCGAGTACCCCGGCGCGCTGCCCGGGCATCCGGTTCGGATCGTAGAGCGTCGTGAACTCGACGTACCTGGCGCGCGAGGTCGGCTTGAAGCGGGAGAGGAGGGATGAGAGCGGGAACCCGACCCAGGGGACGACCAGGGACCAGGCCTCCACGCAGCGAAATCGGTAGGTGCGCTCCTCGAGGGCCTGTCCCTTGAGGATATCCTCGAGCGTGAACGTGCCGCGCACCTCCGCCTCGCCGTCGACGCTCACGCTCCACGGCCGCGTGCGGAAGCCGCGGGCGTTTGCGCTCGGATCCTCCTTGGCGGTGCCGAATTCGTAGAAGTTGTTGTAGGTGGTGATCTCCTGGTACTTGTTCGGAGCCTCGCTCACCGAGTAGCGGGGATTCGCCGTACCGGCGAGCCGCACGGCGTCCGGCGGCGGGCCCTCGGCCGCCCCGGCCGGGCGCGTCAGGGTGCTCACGCCGGCCGCCAGCGCGCCGGCGAGGAGAGTGCGGCGGCTGAACCAGACCTCGGGGGGCGTGATCTCGGACGGGGCGATGCGCGGTACGCGCGTGGGCATTGGGTACCTCCGCGGAAGTAGACCGGCTCGAGGGGTAAAAGGTTACACCCTTTGGGGCCTGTCACCGTGAGGCGCGATCAACGCCACGTGAGGCACGTGAGCCCCAGCCGCTCGGCGGCCTGCCGCGTGCGCCGGCTACCGTTCACGAGCACTCCCCGGTCGGCGACGCACAGGTGCCCGAGGTCGCTCGCCGCATTGCCGTAGGCGGTTATCTTGAGTCCGGGATGCCGCCCGCGAAGCTCTTTGAGGGCGCGCGCTTTCTCGGCGCCGCGGCAGTTGGGGCCGGCCAGGGCGCCGTCGAGGCGCTCGCCCTGCCAGCGCAGCGGGGTGCAGATCACTTCGGCGAACCCGAGCGCGCGGGCGATCGCCGGGACGTAGAGATCGACGCTCGCGCTCATGAGCACCGGCACATCCTCCTCGGCCCGGTGGCGCGCGAGGCACGCGAGCGCGTCCGGCCATACGCCGCGCGCGAGGAGCTGCGGCACGAAGCGCGCCGTCCAGGCACCGAGCTCGGCGCGGGTGCAGCCGCCGAGCGCTGCGCGGATGAAGGCAGCCTTCAGGTCGCCGCGATCGCGGTGGCGCACGAAGCGCAGCAGCGCCGGCAGCACTTCGAGGAGGCGCGCTGCGCGTGCCGGGTGACGGTGCATGAAACCGTGCACATAGGGCCAGAGAGTGTCGTGCCGCGTGATCGTGCCGTCGAGGTCGAAGACGGCGAGGCCGCCGCGCGCACCGGCTCTCGCGCCGGCCGGGGCTGCTTGCGGATCCGGAGGGGTCGACAGGCGGGTTACCCGCCCGAGGCAGGGCTCGCGAGTTGCCGCAGGACGTACTGCAGAATACCGCCGTGCCGGTAGTACTCGCGCTCCTTCGGCGTGTCGATGCGCAACCGAGCCGTGAACTGCTTCGGGGCGCCGCCCGGCGGAGTCGCCGTGACGGTGACCTCGCGGGCATCGCCGCGCCCGAGGCCGGTGATGTCGAACACCTCGCGCCCGGTGAGACCGAGGGAGGCGACGTTCTGCCCCGGCTGGAACTGCAGCGGCGCGACGCCCATGCCGATGAGGTTCGAGCGGTGAATGCGCTCGAAGCTCTCGGCGATGACCGCCTTCACGCCGAGCAGCATCGTGCCCTTGGCCGCCCAGTCGCGCGAGGAGCCGGTGCCGTACTCGCGCCCGGCGAGCACCACGAGCGGCGTGCCTTCGCCCTTGTAGCGCATGGCCACGTCGTAGATGGAGCCCTGGTCGCCGTCCGGCAGGTGGATGGCAACGCCTCCCTCAACGCCCGGCACCATGAGGTTGCGCAGCCGGATGTTGGCGAAGGTGCCGCGCATCATCACCTCGTGATTGCCGCGCCGCGCCCCGTAGGAGTTGAAGTCCTTCGGCTCCACGCCCTGGTCCATGAGATAACGTGCCGCCGGGCTCGAGCGCGAGATGTTGCCGGCCGGCGAGATGTGATCGGTGGTGACCGAGTCACCGAGCACGGCAAGCGCGCGCGCTCCCTTCACGTCGGCGAGGGGCGGCGGCGTCATGGTCATGCCCTCGAAGTAGGGCGGATTCTTCACGTAGGTAGACTTCGCGTCCCACGCGTAGCGCTTGCCCGCCGGTACCTGAATGCCGGCCCAGTTCGCGTCGCCCTGGAAGACGCTCGCATAGCTCTGGCGGAACATCTGCGAGTCGATCGAGCGCTTGAGCGTCTCCTGCACTTCGGCATCGCTCGGCCAGATGTCGGCGAGATGCACGGGCTTGCCGTCGCTGCCGGTGCCGAGCGGCTCGGTGGTGAGATCGACATCGAGCGAGCCTGCGAGCGCGTAGGCGACCACGAGCGGCGGCGAGGCGAGGAAGTTCATGCGCACTTCCGGGTGCACGCGGCCCTCGAAGTTGCGGTTGCCGGAGAGCACGGAGCAGGCGGTGAGGTCGCCTTGTTTGACGGCGGCGGAGATTTCGGGCTTGAGGGGACCACTGTTGCCGATGCAATTGTGCACTGCAACATTTCCTGCCACGAATGCGTGAAGGTCGTTCACCGCCAGATCGAACACCGGTCGCGTGCCGGCTTCACGGATATCGGCGACCTGGAGAGAGAAGGTCGGTAGCGTCAGAGCGTCCTTGTCGACGCAGTAGCGCTTCGAGGTGTCGCCGGTCCCTCGCGGCTGCAGCCGCGCAAACCAGTCCCGCGCACCGATCTGTCGCATGAGCCCGACCGGGGATGGGAAGTCGCAGCTCTCCCGATGCAGCGGCTTGAAGCGCGCCGCAGCCCTGGGCAGACGGTCGAAGCGGTCGTGCCCTTCGAGCAGGGAATAGTGGGGATGCAGCGCCGTCTCGAGCATCATCAACTCGGCGGCGGCGATCCGGCGGGTCTGCTGGAAGCTGGAGCTGTAGTTCTGGTTCAGTGGCTCGAGACGATCTGCCATCCACAGGCGTTGACGATTGATGGTGTCGATCGTACGCCAGTACACGGCCGCGGCGCTGGCGCGCAGCGACTTGTCCACACAGTAGCGGAAGCCCACTCGCTCTACGAATGACAGCCCCTCGGGCAGGGTCAGGCGAACTTCGGTCCGCGGGGCGCCGTCGCGAGCTGCTGCGTAACTCGAGGTGGAGAATCGAGTCGGATAGCTGTAGATCCGGGCTCCTCTGGCCTTCACACCGCAGCGCACCAGCAGATCCGTGAGCTGCCGCATGACAGCCTTGAGAGCATCGACGTGCTCCGGCTTCGCGCTCTGGGAGTACGCCGGCGGCTCGAGGACTGCCTTGTCCTCGCTCGCACCCTGACGTTGCAGGACGGGTGCGTGGCCGTCGGCGCCGAACAGGGCGGCGAGGAACTCGCGCACGACGGCGACGGGGCACTCGGGCTGCAACACGAACTGCGGCAGAGCGGGCGGCTGATGAATGCGTTGTCCGACCCGCACGCCCGGGAGCGAGGCAATGGCACGCGTGAGCTCCATCGGAAGCGCGATCGACCACTTGCGCTCGTCATAGCGATTGGCGGCGGGTCGCTTGTCCGTGAGGAGCGCGATATCGCTCAACACCGCCTCACGGTCGAGTGCCTGGCCGACGTTCATCCGGCCCTGGCCCAGGGCGCTGATGGATCCGTCACTGATGAGATGACCGAGCAGGCGCGCGAAGGCGAGCGTTCGCGCACGCTCATGCTCGTCGGTGAAGTCGAAGTGGAGATCGCCGGCCGAGAGCACGTAGCCGGACTCGTCGGCGGCGGGCTCGTCGAGCGGCGCTTCGAGACCCATGACGAGGCGATCGCGCCCTTTGACGAGCTCATCGGCCCGTACCCAACGTCCATCGGCGCAGAGCAGCTTGTGATCGGGCGTGCAGACGAGCTTCCGGCCGTCCTGCAGCACCACCGTCACGCACTCGCGCTCACCCTGCACCATCATCTGGGTTTGCATTGCGAGTCCGAGGCTGCAGTCTGTCGTGGGGCCGAACAACCTCACTCCACCTTCCGCGGGCATCTCCTCAATCCGGCGGCTCGTGCCATTAGCCAGCAGGACGGGCGTACCCGCGGCGATGCAGGTGGTACATCCGTAGCCCACCAGATCGAACCCCACCGCCGCGAGGTCATCGAGCACGCCGGCCTTCTTGAAGTAGTCGGTCACGACCCGCGAGCCGGGCGCGAGGCTGGTCTTCACCCACGGTTTTGCGGTGAGTCCACGCTCGCGGGCCTTGCGCGCGAGCAGTCCCGCGCCGAGCATCACCGAGGGGTTGGAGGTGTTGGTGCAGCTGGTGATCGCGGCGATCAGCACCGCACCGTCCTTGAGCTCGATGGTCTGCCCGTTGAGCTTCGCGGAGGCGACGCCCGATGGGCCTTTGCGCGCGGCGCGTTCCTCGGCGGCCTTCCTGGCGCTGGTCTCGTAGACCTGCTTGGCGCTCTTGAGCGGTACGCGGTCCTGAGGGCGCTTCGGTCCGGCGAGGCTCGGCTCGACTTTACCGAGGTCGAGCTCGAGCTCATCGGTGTAGCGGACGGGGCTCGCGCCCGGATTGCGCCACAGTCCCTGCGCGCGCGCATACGTACCGACGAGCTCGATGCGCTCGCGCGGGCGCCCCGAGAGCTCGAGATAGCGGATGGTCTCGGCGTCGATCGGAAAGATGCCGCAGGTGCTGCCGTACTCGGGCGCCATGTTGGCGATCGTCGCGCGGTCGGCGAGCGGCAGGTTTGCCAGGCCATCGCCGAAGAACTCCACGAACTTGTCGACCACGCCCTTCTTGCGCAGCATCTCGGTGACCGTGAGCACCAGGTCAGTGGCGGTGGCGCCGGGCTGCAGCCGTCCCTCGAGGCGAAAGCCGATGACCTGCGGGATGAGCATCGTGACCGGCTGTCCGAGCATGGCGGCTTCCGCCTCGATCCCGCCCACGCCCCAGCCGAGCACACCGAGCCCGTTGATCATGGTCGTGTGCGAGTCGGTGCCGACCAGGGTGTCGGGATAGGCGCGGCGCGTGCCGCCGGACTCCGCGTCGAAGATCACGCGCCCCAGGTACTCGAGGTTCACCTGGTGCACGATGCCGGTGTTGGGCGGCACGACCGAGAAGTTGCGGAACGCCGTCTGTCCCCAGCGCAGGAATGCGTAGCGCTCCTTGTTACGGCTGAATTCGATCTTCGTGTTGGCGGCGAGCGCGCCGGGGGTGCCGTATTCGTCGACCTGTACCGAGTGATCGATGACGAGCTCGGCCGGGTTCAGCGGGTTGACGCGCTCGGGGTCGCCCCCGAGCCGTACGATGGCATCGCGCATCGCTGCGAGGTCGACGATGCACGGGACACCGGTGAAGTCCTGCAGGATGACCCGCGCCGGGGTGAACGCGATCTCGTGGGCCGGCGCCGCCGCCGGGTCCCATTCGAGCAGCGCCTCGATGTCGGCGCGCGCGACGCTGACCCCGTCCTCGGAGCGCAGCAGGTTCTCGAGCAGAACCTTCAGCGAGTAGGGGAGGCGCGCGACCTTGTCCTGCGGCAGGGCGGCGAGACTCCATATCTCGTACGTGCGATCGCCCGCCTTGAGCGTCGAGCGCGCCCGGAAGCTGTTCGTCATGAGTGTCTCCGCTGACTGCGCGGATTATATCGGGCGTCGTGCGCGGCTGCCGCCGCGTCTGTCAGGCGGCGGCCGAGCGGCGCAGCGGCGGCTCCACGACCTCGATGACGCCACCGCCCAGGCAACGATCGCCGTCGTAGGCGACCGCGTACTGCCCGGGCGTGACGGCGCGCTGCGGCTCGGCGAACTTCAGATGCACCGTGCCATCCGCGCGCGGGGTGAGGAGGGCGCGCTGGTCGGCCTGGCGGTAGCGTACCTTCACCGTGCAGCGCACCGGCGCCTCGGGCGGCGAGCCCAGCCAGTGCCAGCGGCCGGTGGCGAGCGCCAGGCTCGAGAGCAGCGGGTGCTCGTGCCCCTGGACCACGATGAGCGCATTGCGGGCCGGATCCTTGGCCGCGACATACCAGGGCTGCTCGGCGCGGCCCGCACGGCCACCGAGCCCGATCCCGCCGCGCTGCCCGAGGGTGTAGAAGGGGAGCCCGCGGTGGGTGCCGAGCCGCTCGCCGTCGGGCGACTCGATCGGGCCTGGGGCGCGGGGCAGGTAGCGCTCGAGGAACTCGCGGAACGGCCGCTCGCCGATGAAGCAGATGCCGGTGCTGTCGGGCTTGTCGAACACCGGCAGCCCGGCCCGCCGGGCACGCTCGCGCACCGTGCGCTTCTCGAGCTCGCCGAGCGGCATCAGGGACTGCGCGAACTCCGCCGGGGACACCGCGTGCAGGAAGTAACTCTGATCCTTGGCCGCATCGCGCGCCTTGTGCAGCTCGATGCCACCGGGCCCGTCGACGAGGCGCGCATAGTGCCCGGTGGCGAGGCGGGTGGCGCCGAGGCGCCGCGCGTAGGCGAGCGCCACGCCGAACTTGATCTCGCGGTTGCAGAGCACGTCGGGATTGGGCGTGCGCCCGGCACGATGCTCGGCGAGGAACGTCTCGAACACCCGCGCGCGGTACTCGGCAGCAAAGCTCACGCGGTGCAGCGGAAACCCGAGCCGCTCGGCGACGGCACGTGCGTCCTGGAAGTCCCGGGCGGCCGTGCACCAGATATCGTCCGCCGACTCGTCCCAGTTGCTCATGAAGAGCCCCTGGACCTCGAGGCCCTGCTCCTTGAGGAGCAGCGCCGCGACCGCCGAGTCGACGCCCCCCGAAAGGGCGACGATGACGCGGGAAGCGGCGGGAAGGGAGGGGGCGGGGCTCATCGGCGGAATTCTACCGCGCGCCCGGCGCGGCCGCCGATCACGAAGGCTTGGGTCAGCCGCGGCGTGCGGCGCGCAGGCCGTGCTCGGCCGCGCTGGCGTTCCACACCTGGTCGAATTCCTGCAGATAGGTGCGCGCGGCCTGTTGATTGTTGATGTCGGCGACGCCGTCCCAGGTGTCGGCGCGCAGCCGATAGACGATGGCGCGGTCGTCGGCGATGAGGTAGGCCGAGGCGCGCTGCGGGAACTGGGCGGCGACGTAGCGGATGTCGATGCAGCTCGAGAGGCGCCGGCCCATGGCGACGAAGCGGTTGCTGTCGCGCATCACGCGGGTCGGCTCGGCGAGCAGGACGCGCACCTTGGAGAAGCTGCGTGTCAGCACGAAATGCTTGATGATCTCGAGGAACGAGGTCTGGTCGTAGAGATCGGGCTCGAGGTCCGGCGTATAGATAGAGATGAGTCGCTGTGCGAGGGAGGCGACCTCGTTTACCGCGGCACGCACCTCGGAAAGGGTCGTGAGGACGGTGAGGGTCTCGGCCGAGCCGTGGCGCGAGGACCTGCGACCGGCACCCGCGCTCACCGACTCCGGCGCATAGCGCGCGTTGGCGAGCTGCGCCCAGCCGTTCTTGAGGTCGAGTTCGCCGGAAATTGCCACGAGTGGCATCACCCCCGCCCGCGCGATGAGCAGGCTGCCGGGGATCTTAGTAAGCGGTGGGGACATTTCCTTGTCGAACCGGTCACGGTTTGGAAGATCCTGCGCGCCACAGTAAGTAAAAACCGCGGCGCAGTTCGCACTTTAGCACGCCTCCTGTCGCCGGCGGGCGACAGG
>DASQIP010000111.1:0-29699 GCA_035631515.1 Steroidobacteraceae bacterium | reverse complement strand
GGGATGCGCGGAGGCTTAACCCGAACAGGAGTCTTTCATGCCCGGCGTGTCCATGCGACAGATGCTGGAAGCGGGTGTCCATTTCGGACATCAGACCCGCTTCTGGAACCCGAAGATGGCCCCCTTCATCTTCGGTGAGCGGAACAAGATCCACATCATCAATCTCGAGAAGACGCAGCCGATGTACTCGGAGGCGGCGATCTTCGTGAAGGGCGTCATCGCCGACGGCGGCACGGTGCTGTTCGTCGGCACCAAGCGCTCGGCGCGCGATTCGATCCAGAAGGAAGCCGAGCGCTCCCAGCAGCCCTACGTCAACCAGCGCTGGCTCGGCGGCATGCTCACGAATTTCAAGACCATCCGCCAGTCGATCAAACGGCTCGGCGAGATCACCGAGCTGGCGGCCTCGGGCGCTCTCGACAAGCGCGGCAAGAAGGAAGCGACGCAGCTGCGGCGCGAGATGGACAAGCTCGAGAAGAGCCTGGGCGGCATAAAGCACATGGAGTCGCTCCCGGACGCGCTGTTCGTGGTCGACGTCGGCCACGAGAACATCGCGGTGCACGAGGCGAAGAAGCTCGGCATCCCGGTGGTGGCGATCGTCGATACCAACTGCTCCCCCGACGGCATCGACTACGTGATCCCGGGGAACGATGACGCGATGCGCGCCATCCAGCTCTATACCGCCGGCATCGCCGATGCGGTGCTCGAGGGCAAGGCATCGGTGCCGCAGGTTGCGGTCGGCGAGGACGAGTTCGTCGAGCTCGACGAGGCCGGCAACCCGCGCAAGAAGAGCCCGCGCGCCGGCCGCAGGCCGACGGCGGCGGTGCGCAAGAAGCCTCCGGCGCGGCGCCGCCCGGTGGCCGCCCCGGCGCCGGTCGCGGCGCAGGCGCTGGCCGAGCCCGGTGCGGAAGATCTCGATGCGGAGGCCGACGAGCCCGATGCCACCGGGGTCGACGCGGCGACGGGCGCGGCGCTCCCGCGGCGCGGCGCTCCCGCGCCGGGCCGGCGCAAGGGGCGCGGCGAAACCGCCAGCGAGTAAGGCACGGAGGCAGCCCATGAACATCACGGCAGAGACGGTGAAGCAGCTGCGCGAGCGCACCGGCGCGGGAATGATGGAGTGCAAGAAGGCGCTGGTCGAGACCAAGGGCGATCTGGATGCGGCCGCCGAGCTCATGCGCAGACAAGGCCTCGCCAAGGCCGACAAGAAGGCTACCCGGGTCGCCGCCGAGGGCGTGGTCGTGATCGCCAGGTCCGCCGACGTGCGCACGGCCGCCATGGCAGAGATCAACTGCGAGACCGACTTCGTCGCCCGCGGGCCGGACTTCAAGGCCTTTGCGGACGCGGTGGCGCAGTGCGCGCTCGCCGCCAGGCCCGCCGACCTCGCCGCGCTCGCCGCAGCGCGTCTCGCCTCGGGCGAGGCCGTCGAGCAGCGCCGCCGCGAGCTGATCGCCAAGATCGGCGAGAACATCAGCGTGCGGCGCTTTGCGGTCGTGACTTCGCCCGATCAGCTGGGCGCCTACGTCCACGGCACGCGCATCGCTGCGCTGGTCGCCGTCAAGGGCGGACCCGCGAGCCTCGCCTACGACCTGGCGATGCACGTCGCCGCGAGCAGCCCGAAATACCTTACGGCGATGCAGGTACCCGCCGAGGTGGTAGCCAAGGAGCGCGAGATCCTCACGAGCCAGGCGCAGGGCGAAGGCAAGCCGCCCGAGATCGTCGCCAAAATGGTCGAGGGGCGGCTGCGCAAGGCGCTCAACGAGATCACCCTCTACGGGCAGGTGTTCGTCAAGGACCCGGACGTGACGATCGAGAAGCTCGTCAAGGGCGCCAGGGCCGAGGTGGTTGCGTTCGAGCGCTTCGAGGTGGGTGCCGGCATCGAGAAGAGAACCGATGACTTCGGCGCCGAGGTAGCACGCCTGGCAACCGGGAGCTGAGGGCGAGTGCTGTAGCCAACGGAGTGAACCCCGCCGCGCGCGGGGTTTTTTCCATCGGCGGAGGTGCGAGATGACGCAAGCGAAGCCGCGCTACACGCGGATTCTGGTGAAGCTCTCGGGCGAGGCGCTGCTCGGGGGCAGCGACTACGGCATCGACCCGGCGGTGCTGAAGCGCATCGCCGGCGAGCTGCAGGACATCGTGCAGATGGGCGTGCAGGTCGCGGTGGTGCTCGGCGGCGGCAATATCTTCCGCGGCGCGGGACTCGCCCGCGCCGGCATGGACCGCGTGGCGGCGGACCACATGGGGATGCTCGCCACCGTCATGAACTCGCTGGCGCTGCAGGATGCGCTGGAGAGCCTCGGCCTGCACGCACGGGTGATGTCGGCGATCCGCATCAACGAGGTGTGCGAGGACTACATCCGCCGCCGCGCCGTGCGCCATCTCGAGAAGGGCCGTATCGCGGTGTTCGCGGCGGGCACCGGCAACCCGTTCTTCACCACCGATACGGCGGCGGCGCTGCGCGCCATCGAGATCAACGCCGACGTGCTCCTGAAGGCCACCAAGGTGAACGGCATCTACTCGGACGATCCGCTGCGCAACAGCTCAGCGGTGCGCTACCCGCGCCTGACCTTCGACAAGGTGCTCGCCGACAAGCTCAACGTGATGGATGCGACCGCCATCGTCATGTGCCGCGACAACCGCTTGCCTTTGCGGGTCTTCAATCTCAACAATCCGGGGGACCTCACCCGCATCGTGCGCGGCGAGGACGTCGGCACGGCGGTTACCAACGAGTGAGGGCCGATTGCGCGAGGTGACACTATGCTCGAAGAACTGAAGAAGGACGCCGCAACCCGCATGGCCAAGTGCGTCCAGACCTTCCAGGCGGACCTGAAGAAGCTGCGTACCGGCCGCGCCCATCCGAGTCTCGTCGAACATCTCAAGGTCGACTACTACGGCAGCGAAGTGCCGCTGCAGCAGGTGGCGAGCATCGCGGTCGAGGAGGGGCGCACGCTCGTGATCTCGCCCTGGGAGAAGAGCGTCGTGCAGGCGATCGAGAAGGCGATCTTCAAGTCGGACCTGGGACTCACGCCCATGACCGCCGGCACCGTGATCCGCATCCCCATGCCGCCGCTCACCGAGGAGCGCCGCAAGGAGATCACCAAGGTGCTGCGCCACGATGCGGAGAACGCCCGCGTCGCGGTGCGCAACGTGCGCCGCGACGTCATGAACGAGATCAAGCACAAGATGAAGGACAAGCATCTCTCGCAGGACGACGAACGGCGCGCGGAGACCGACATCCAGAAGCTCACCGACAAGCACGTCGCCGATATCGACGCCGCCCTCACCGCCAAGGAGAAGGAGGTCATGCAGATCTGATGCCGCACGCGAGCGCCAATCTGCCGAGGCACATCGCCATCACCATGGACGGTAACGGCCGCTGGGCCGCCGCGCGCGGCGCGACGCGCGCCGCCGGCCACAAGGCGGGACTGAAGCCGGTGCGCATGTGCGTCGAGGAATGCACGCGCCTGAGCGTAGAGGCGCTGACGCTGTTCGCGTTCTCGAGCGAGAACTGGGGCCGTCCCGCCGACGAGGTCGGGAGCCTGATGAGCCTCTTTCTCGAGGCGCTCGACCGCGAGCTCGACGAGCTCCACGAGAAGGGAGTGCGGCTGCGTTTCATCGGCGAGCGCACGAGCCTCTCGGTGCGCCTGCAGGCGCACATCGCCGCCGCCGAGGAGCGCACCGCGGCCAATCACGGGCTGGCCCTCCAGGTTGCGGTCAGCTACGGCGGACGCTGGGATATTGTCAAGGCAGCTCAGTCACTTGCACGCGAATGCTCGAGCGGCTCTATGCGGCCCGAGGAGATCACGGAAGCGCGCTTTGCGCAGGCGCTCTCGCTCGCCGGACTCCCCGACCCGGATCTGCACATCCGCACCGGCGGCGAGCGGCGCATCAGCAATTTCCTCCTGTGGCAGCTCGCCTATGCAGAGCTCTACTTCACCGAGCGCCTGTGGCCGGATTTCGCGGTCGCGGACCTCGGGGACGCGCTCTCTTTCTTTGCGAGCCGCGAGCGGCGCTTCGGACAGCGCCCGGCGGCGGTGAGTGCCGCACGATGAACGAGTCGCTGCGCACGCGGGTGCTGACCGCCGCGGTGCTGGCCGCGGCGCTGCTCGTGATCCTGCTGTTTCTGCCGGTGTGGGCCACCGTGGTGGTGCTCACGGTGATGCTGCTCGCGGGCGCGTGGGAGTGGTCGGCGTTCCTGCGTCTCTCGACCGCGGGACGGCGGCTCATCTATGTTGCTCTGGTGGCGCTGCTGCTGCCGCTCGCCTGGCGCATCTCGCGGCACACCGGGAACGGCCGCGACCTGATCCTCATCGCGGCAGTGCTCTGGTGGCTCACCGCCTTCATGTGGATCGTCTTCGCGCCGCGCCTGGTCTCGCGCTGGTCCGCGGGCGCCGCGGGCGTTCTGGCGCTCGTGCCGGCGTGGCTGGCGCTGGTGTGGCTGCGGCTCGCGCCGCCGCACGGGCAGTGGGTGCTGTTCACGCTGATCCTGGTGTGGGTCGCCGACATCGGCGCGTTTTTTGTCGGCACGCGCTTCGGGCGGATCCGGCTCGCGCCCGTCGTGTCTCCCGGCAAGACCTGGGAGGGAGTGCTCGGCGGCATGGGCTTGAGCGCGCTCGTCGCCGTCGGCGGGAGCGTGTGGTTTCGCGTCCCGCTCGGGGTGTTCCTGCCGCTGTGCCTGGCGACCGTGGCGTTCTCGGTCATCGGCGACCTCACCGAGAGCCTGCTCAAGCGCTTCGCGGGCATCAAGGACTCCGGGTCGGTGTTTCCCGGACACGGCGGGGTCATGGACCGCATCGACAGCCTCACCGGCGCGGCTCCCGTGCTGCTTCTCGGGCTCACGCTGCTCGAGGTGGTCAAGTGATCGGCGTAGCGGTGCTCGGATCGACCGGCTCGGTCGGCGAGAGCACGCTCGATGTGCTCGCGCGCCATCCCCAGCGCTTCCGCCTGGTGGCCATAGCGGCCCACCGCAACGCCGCCAGGCTCGCCCGGCAGGTGCTCCACTGGCAGCCGGCGTACGCCGCGCTGGCGGACGAGACCGCGGCGCACGAGCTCGTGGCACTCCTCGGCGGCCAGGCGCCCGCCACGCGCGTGCTCGCGGGTCCGGGTGCGCTCGAGGAGCTCGCCCAGCTCGCCGAGGTGCAGTGCGTGATGGCGGCGATCGTCGGCGCCGCGGGGCTGCGCTCGACGCTCGCAGCGGCGCGCGCCGGCAAGCGGCTGCTGCTCGCCAACAAGGAATCGATGGTGATGGCAGGTCCGCTGCTGCTCGAGGCGGTGCGCACCGCAGGTGCGACGCTGCTGCCGATCGACAGCGAGCACAACGCGATCTTCCAGTGCCTGCCGGCCGGCGCGCGCCCCGGCGTCGCGCCGCCGGGCCTGAAGCGCGTGCTGCTCACCGCCTCCGGCGGCCCGTTCCGTGCCACGCCGCGCGAGGCGCTCGCCGCGGTCACGCCCGAGGCCGCCTGCGCCCACCCGAACTGGGTGATGGGCCGCAAGATCTCGGTGGACTCGGCCACGCTCATGAACAAGGGTCTGGAGCTCATCGAGGCCTGCCTGCTGTTCGGGCTGACGCCCTCACAGGTAGAGGTGCTGGTGCATCCGCAGAGCATCGTGCACTCCCTGGTCGAATACGCCGACGGCTCGATGCTCGCGCAGCTGTCGTCCCCCGACATGCGTACGCCCATCGCGCACGCGCTCGCCTGGCCCGAGCGCATCGACTCCGGTGTAGAATTCCTCGACCTGCTCAAGGCCGGCCGGCTCGACTTCCAGGCTCCCGACTACGACCGCTTCCGCTGTCTCGCCCTCGCCCAGGCGGCGGCGCGCGCCGGAGGACTGCATCCGGTGCTGCTGAACGCGGCCAACGAGGTCGCGGTGCAGGCGTTTCTCGAGCGGCGATTGAACTTTCCCGGGATCGCCGCGGTCATTGAGGCAGTGGTGGAACGGGGCGCCGGGGGAGCGATCGGGGGGCTCGAGGATGTGCTGGCCGCGGACGCCGAGGGGAGACTGCGGGCCTGCGAACGCATCGTCGGCATTACAACAAGTGAGTCGGTGAGGGGCGCTCACGCATGAGCCTGTTCTGGTACGCACTGTGGTTCGTGGTCGCCGTGGGCCTGCTGGTCACGGTGCACGAATTCGGCCACTTCTACGTCGCGCGCCGGCTCGGATTCCGGGTGCTGCGCTTCTCGGTCGGCTTCGGCAAGCCGCTGGTCAAATGGTCCACCGGCCCGGACGCGACCGAGTACGTGATCGCCGCCGTGCCGCTCGGCGGCTACGTGAAGCTCCTCGATGAGCGCGAGGGTCCGGTCGAGGCCAAAGACCTGGCGCGCTCCTTCACCCGCCGCCCGCACTGGCAGCGCATCGTGGTGCTGCTCGCCGGGCCTGGCAGCAACATCCTGTTCGCGGTGCTCCTCCTGTGGGGCATGTTCTGGGTGAACGGCGTCAGCGAGGTGCGGCCGGTCGTCGGCGACGTGATCACCGGCTCGGTCGCAGCCGCCGCGGGCCTGAGGAGCGGGGACGAGATCCGCGCTATCAACGGCAGCGCCGTGCAGGGAATCCGCGACGTGGTGTTCGATCTGCTGGATGCCATGAGCTCGCGCGGCGAGGCGGACCTCGACGTGCGCGGCGCGGACGGCGCGGCGCGCGACGCGCGCCTCGTGGTCGCCGACGCGCAAGCGCGCCGTCAGCTCACCGAGCCGAGCGAGCTGCTCAAGGGGCTCGGCTTTCAGTTCTGGCCGCCGGTGCCGGCGGTGCTCGGTCAGGTGGCGGCGGACGGGCCCGCGGCGCGCGCCGGACTCGCCGCCGGGGACGAGATCGTGAGCGTCGGCGGTGCACCGGTCGCCAACTTCCATGACATCATCGCGCGCATCAGCGCCCACCCCGGCGAGCGCGTCGTCATCGAATACCGCCGCGGCGGCGCGACGCGCAGCGCCGAGGTTGCGGTCGCGAGCGACGAGGTGGCGGGCAAGCGTGTCGGCCGCATCCACGTGATGCAGCCGCCGCCGGCCAGCCGCACCTATCCCGCCTCGATGCTGCTGCACACCGACCTCGGCGCGGGCGCCGCCCTGAGCCGCGCCGGCACCGAGGCCTGGAGCATGACGCTGCTGCAGGCACGGCTGTTCTGGCGCATGGTGCTCGGGCGCGTGTCGCTGAAGAACCTGAGCGGTCCGCTGTCCATCGCGGAGTTCGCCGGCGATTCGGCCGAAGCAGGGGTGTCCGCGTTCCTCGGCTTCCTGGTGCTCATTTCCCTGTCGCTCGGCTTCCTCAACCTGCTGCCGATCCCGATCCTCGACGGAGGGCAGATCGCCTTTCAGCTGGTCGAGTGGCTGAAGGGCAGCCCGCTCTCGGAACGCACCCAGGCGTTCGGCCAGCAGCTGGGAATCGCGCTGCTCATCGTCCTGATGGGCGTGGCGCTGTACAACGACATTGCGCGCCAATTCGGTTGAGTGGTTCGCGCAGGGCCGCGCCGCGGCCCGCCCGTGCTGAAGGCCGCGAGGCCTGCGGCCCTCGAATAATGCAAGCGAAGGCGCCCCGGGGGGCGGGAAGGACAGATTGCTTGGGTGTTGAAGCATGAAGCTGCGCGTCGCCATGGCCGCGCTCGCGCTCTCGATGCGCGCCGCACTGGTGCTCGCGCAGGGCGCGCCGGAGGCTGATTTCACCGTCGGCGACATCCGCGTCGAAGGTCTGCAGCGCGTCACCGAAGGCACGGTCTACAACTATCTGCCGATCAACATCGGCGATCACCTGAGCCCGCAGCGCGTGCGCGAGGCGATCCGCTCGCTGTATGCGACCGGCTTCTTCCGCGACGTGCAGATGCGCCGCGACGGCAACGCCCTGGTGGTGGTGGTGGCCGAGCGCCCCTCGATCGAGAGCTTCGAGATCACGGGCAACAAGGACATCAAGACCGAGGACCTGCAGAAGTCGCTGCGCGGGGTCGGGCTCGCCACCGGCAAGACCTTCGACCGCTCGGTGCTCGAGGACGTCACCCAGTACCTGACCGACCAGTACTTCTCGCGCGGCAAGTACGGCGTGCGCATCGATACCAAGGTGGAAGAGGAGGCGGGCAACCGCGTCAAGGTCAAGGTCGAAATCAAGGAAGGTAACCGCGCCAAGATCCGCCAGATCAACATCGTCGGCAACACGCGCTACAAACCGAAGCAGATCCTCGACACCCTCGAGCTGAAGACGCCCAACTGGCTCTCCTGGTACAAGCAGGATGACCGCTATTCGCGCGAATCGCTGCAGGGGGACCTGGAGAAGGTGCGCAACTTCTACATGGACCGCGGTTACGCCAACTTCCAGCTCGAGTCGACGCAGGTCGCGATCGCGCCCGAGAAGGAAGACATCTTCATCACCATCAACGTCGACGAGGGCCAGGTCTACAAGATCTCCTCGATCAAGCTCGCCGGCACTTTCGTGGTGCCGCAGGCGGACCTCGAGCGGCTGGTGCTGGTGCATCCGGGCGAGATCTTCGACCGCAAGCTCATCACCGCCTCGCAGGAGCTGATGCAGAACCGAATGGGCCGCGACGGCTACGCCTTCGCCAAGGTCGACCCGGTGCCCACCGCCGACAACGGCAACCACACCGTGGCGCTCACTTTCTTTATCGATCCGGGCAACCGCGTGTACGTGCGCAACATCACCTTCTCGGGGGTCAACCGCATCAACGACGAAGTGCTGCGCCGCGAGCTGCGCCAGCTGGAAGGCGGCTGGCTGTCGAACGTCGCGCTCGAGCGTTCCAAGCAGCGCATCCAGCGCCTGCCGTACGTGAAGACCGTGGACTTCGAGACCACGCCGGTGGCAGGCGTCCCCGACCAGGTGGACGTGAACTACAAGATAGAGGAGGGCCCGGCCTCGCAGCTCTCCGGCGGCATCGGCTACTCCGCGACCTACAAGTTCCAGCTCAACGCCAGCTTTGCCGACGCCGATTTCCTCGGCTCGGGCGAGCGCGTCGCGATCGAGTTGAACGGCGGCGCCTTCAGCAAGATGTACACGGTGGCCTGGACCAATCCCTACACCACCATCGACAACCTGCAGCGCACGCTCTCGGCGAGCTACCGTGACGTGACGCAGTTCGTCTCCTCGTCGTCGAATTTCTCCTCGCAGACTCTCACCCTGGGTCCCACCTGGGCCTACCCGATCAGCGAGACCATGTATCTGCGCTTCGGCGCGGTATTCGAGTCCTCGCAGCTGCTCACCAACTCTCTCAGCAGCGCCGAGCAGGCGCAGCAGTGGGTGCAGCACAACGGCCATCCCTACAGCCGCCTCGCGCACGACGACGCGAGCAACAACGAGTACGTCTTCTACGGCACGAACTTCAAGAACGTGCAGGCGGTGATCGGCTGGGACTGGGACACGCGCAACCGCACCCTGTTCGCCGATCGCGGCATGCATCAGGCGCTCAGCTTCTCGGCGACCACCCCGGGGAGCGACGTCCGCTACTGGATCGGCAACTACCAGTTCCTCAAGTACGTGCCGCTGTGGCGCTCGTTCGCGTTCTCCTTCCTCGAGGGAGCCGACTACGGCGCGCCGCTCGGCAGCACCACCGGCATCCCGCCCTACCGCCAGTTCTTCGGCGGCGGCCCGGATAACGTGCGCGGCTTTCGCGAGAGCCTGCTCGGTCCGCGCGACCAGTTCGGCAACCCCTACGGCGGCAACATGCGCATCACCAGTCAGAACGAGCTGCTGCTGCCGATGCCGGCCAAGTTCGGGCAGACGGCACGCGTCACCCTGTTCTACGACATGGGCGGCGTCTACGAGACCGGCTCGCACCTGCAGTTCTTCGGTCCGGACAACCTCACGCCCCAAACCTATCGCTTCACGGGCTTCTCGAGCCTGAAGCGCTCTTTCGGCGTCTCGGTCACCTGGCTCGCACCCATCGGCCTTTTCCGCTTCAGCCTGGGGGTGCCGCTCAACGCGCGCCGGAGCGACCAGTTTCAGCGCTACTGGGGCGATGAGACCGAGGTCTTCCAGTTCTCGGTGGGGCAGGCGTTCTAGGAAAGGGCCAGCAGCCCCGCTCACTTTAGGCGATACTTGGCGTTTAGCCGCGGCCGCCGGGGGGCCGCGGCATTACAATATTTCCGGCATAAGAGGTGGGTGTTCCGTGAATCGTTCGAGCAGCAGTCGGGTGGCGGTGTGGATCGTGGCGGCGGCGGGGGCGCTGGCCACGCTGCCGGCGTGGGCTGACATGAAATTGGCGGTCGTCGATTTCCAGCGGCTGGCGCAGGAGTCGCCGCAGGGCAAGGCCGTCATGGATGCGATGCGCGCGGAGTTCGCGCCCCGCGAGCGCACGCTGCAGGCCCAGGCGCAGGCCATCAAGGCGAAGCAGGACAAGCTGCAGAAGGACGGCGCGACCATGACCGACGAGCAGCGCATGCGGGCCGAGAAGGAGCTGCGCGACGGCGAGCGCGACTTCGAGCGCGCCCGTGGCGAGCTGCAGGACGACGTCACCGCGCGGCGCAACGAAGAGATGTCGCGCCTGCAGCGCACGCTGGTCGAAGAGGTGCGCGGCTATGCCAAGGCGCAGAACTACGACGTCGTGGTGAGCAACGAGGCCGTGCTCTACCAGACGCCCAACTTCGACATTACGCCGGCGGTCCTCACCGCGCTGCAGGCGCGCGCTCTCGCGGCGCCCGCGGCCAGGCCCGCCACGCCGGCGGCTGCGCCGGCACCGGCGACCGCGCCGCCACCGAAGCAGAAATAGCCTCCGAGGCGCGCCGCCGGGGCCGACGCTCGCCATGTCCGTCTCGCTGGGGGAGCTGGCGGTGCGCTTCGGCTGCGAGCTGCGGGGCGACCCGGAGGCGCGCGTCGAGCACGTGGCGACGCTCGCGAATGCGGACGGCACGGCGCTCGCCTTCCTCGCCAATCCGCGCTACCGCCCGCAGCTCGCCACCACGCGCGCCGCGGCCGTGGTGCTCAACGCCGAGGCGGCGGCGGGCTGTCCGACGCATGTACTGCTCGCCGAGAACCCTTACGCGACCTACGCGCGCATCGCCGCCGTGCTGCACCCGAGTCCCGCGGCGGCCCCCGGAGTGCATCCGACGGCGCTGATCGCCGCCGGTGCCCGCATCGCACCTAGCGCGCACGTAGGCGCCTGGTGCGTCGTCAGCGAGCGCACCGTGATCGCGGAGCGCTGCATCATAGGGCCGCATTGCGTGCTCGAGGAGGACGTGAGGCTCGGGCCCGACGTGCGCCTGGCGGTGCGCGTCACGATACACCGCGGAGTCGAGCTCGGCGCGCGCACCGTGGTGCAGTCGGGCGCGGTGATCGGCGGCGACGGCTTCGGCTATGCGCCCGAGCGCGGCACCTGGGTGAAGGTCCCGCAGGTGGGCGCGGTGCGCGTCGGCGCGGACGTCGAGATCGGCTGCAACACCACCGTCGACCGCGGCGCCATCGAGGACACCGTGATCGAGGACGGGGTCAAGCTCGACAACCTGATCCAGATCGGGCACAACGTGCGCATCGGCGCGCACACGGCCATCGCCGCCTGCACCGGGGTCTCGGGCAGCACCACGATCGGCAAGCGCTGCATGATCGGCGGCCACGTCGGTTTCGCCGGTCACATCAGCATCGCCGACGACGTCGTCATCACCGGTTTCTCGGCGGTGAGCCGTTCGATCGCGGACGCCGGCGTATACTCCAGCACCCTTCCGTTCGAGGAGGCACACACCTGGCGGCGGCTGGTCGCGCGCTTCAAGCGCAGCGGCGTGCTCGAGCAGCGTGTGCGCAGGCTGGAAGGGGCCGGCGGCAACAAATCCAAGTCGGAAGAAAACTCATGAGCGAAGCCGTCCAACTCGACATGCAGGCCATCCTCGAGCGCCTGCCGCACCGCTACCCGTTCCTGCTGGTCGACCGGGTGCTCGAATGCCGGCCGGGCGAGAGCATCCGCGCACTCAAGAACGTCACCTACAACGAGCCGTTCTTTCCCGGCCATTTTCCCCGCCGCCCGGTGATGCCGGGGGTCATGATCATCGAGGCCCTGGCGCAGGCGGCCGGCATCCTGTGCTTCATCACCGCCAACGTGATCCCGGACGATGACACGCGCTTTTACTTCGTCGGCATCGACAACGCGCGCTTCCGCAAGCCGGTGCTGCCGGGCGATCAGCTGGTGCTGACGGCGCAGCTCGAGCGCTCGCTGCGCGGTATCTGGAAGTTCTCGACCGTGGCGCTGGTCGGCGACAAGGAGGTGGCGCACGCCGACATGATGGTGGCGCCGGAGTCCGCGGAGTCTGGCGGATGATCGATCCGCGCGCCGTGGTGTCGCCCGAGGCGCGCCTCGCGGCCGACGTCACGGTCGGACCGTTCACGGTCATCGGCCCGGGGGTGGAGATCGGGCCGCGCACCGTCGTCGGCCCGCACGCCGTGATCAACGGCCTGACCGTCATGGGTGCCGACAACCAGGTGTTCCAGTTCGCCTCCATCGGCGACGCCCCGCAGGACAAGAAATATCGCGGCGAGCCCACGAGGCTCGTCATCGGCGCACGCAACGTGTTCCGCGAGTTCTGCACCGTCAACCGCGGCACGAGCCACGATCGGGGCGTTACGCAGGTCGGCGACGACAATCTGTTCATGGCCTCCGCGCACGTGGCGCACGACTGCGTGGTGGGCAACCAGACCGTGTTCGCCAACGGCGCCACCCTCGGCGGTCACGTCGAGATCGGTGACTGGGTGATCCTCGGAGGACTGTCGGCGGTGCACCAGTTCTCCAAGGTCGGCGCGCATGCGTTCGTCGCCGGCGGCGCCATGGTGCGCCGCGACGTGCCGCCCTACGTGATGGTGGTGGGCGATCCGGCCGAGCCTTACGCGGTGAACTCCGAGGGCCTCAGGCGCCGCGGCTTCAGCGAGGAGCAGATCCGCGCGATCCGCGACGCCTACCGGATCGTGTACCGCTCGGAACTGAAGCTGAGCGACGCCCTGGCGCGCCTCGAGCCGAGCGCGCGCGAGCGGCCCGAGATCCGCGCCTTCGTCGACTTCATCCAGGCCTCCACCCGCAGCATCGTGCGATGAGCGCGCCGCGGGTGCGCACCGCCGCCGGCGCGACGCCGCTGCGCGTCGGGATGGTCGCGGGCGAGCACTCCGGCGACCAGCTGGGGGCGGCGCTCATCGAGGCGCTGCGCGAGCGCGTCGCGGCCCTCGAGTGCTTCGGAGTGGCGGGACCGAAGATGATCGCGGCCGGCTGCCAGGCCTGGGCGGGCGCCGAGAGCCTCGGCGTCATGGGCCTCGCCGAGGTGCTGCGCCACCTGCCGCGGCTGCTGCGCCTGCGCGCCGACCTCGCGGCGCGCTTCGCCGCCGCGCGCCCGGATGTGTTCGTCGGCATCGACTCCCCGGAGTTCAATCTCACGCTCGCGCGCCGGCTGAAGCGCCGTGGCATCCGCTGCGTCCAGTACGTGAGCCCGCAGGTGTGGGCGTGGCGGCGCGGGCGGGTGCGGACCATCGGGCGCGACAGCGACCTGGTACTGTGCCTGCTGCCCTTCGAGAGCGACTTCTATGCGCGGCACGCGGTGCGTGCCGAGTTCGTCGGCCATCCGCTCGCCGACCAGATCCCCCTCGAGGTGGACGCGCGCACGGCGCGTGCCGCTCTCGGCATCGCCCCCGATGCCCGGCTCATCGCGCTGCTGCCCGGCAGCCGGCTCGCCGAGGTCGGGCGCCTCGCAGCGCCCTTCGCGGCGGCGGCGGGCTGGATTCATGCGCGGCGCCCGGAATATCAGTTCATCGCGCCGCTCGCCTCCGCGGCGGTTCGTGAGTGTTTCGAGAGGCAAATGGCACAAGCGCCGGAAAAGGCGCTGATTCGCGCCGTCGACGGACAGGCGCAGGCCGTGCTGGCGGCTGCCGATGCGGCCATCGTCGCCTCGGGAACCGCAACGCTCGAGACGCTCCTCTGCGGCAGGCCCATGGTGGTGGGGTATAAGGGGAGCTGGCTGACCTTCCTGCTGGTGCGTACGCTCGGGCTCGTCAAGGTGCCGTACTTCTCGCAACCGAATCTGCTCGCCGGACGGCGCCTGGTGCCCGAGTTCCTGCAGGGGCAGGTCACCGCAGCGGCACTGGGCTCGGCGCTGCTCGCCGAGCTCGACGACCCCGCGCACCTCGCGGCGCTTCGCGAGGAGTTCGCGCGCATCCACCGCGCGCTGCGCTGCGGGGGCGCCGGGCGCGCCGCCGACGCCGTGCTCGCGTGCGCCGGCCGGGCGGGCGAGGGCCGATGAGCGCGCGCGCCCGCATCGCCGGAGTCGACGAGGCGGGCCGCGGGCCGCTCGCAGGTCCGGTGGTGGCGGCGGCGGTCATTCTCGATCCGCGGCGCCGCATTCGCGGGCTCGCCGATTCGAAGATCCTGCCGGCCGGGGAGCGCACGCGGCTCGCGGGCCTGATCCGCACGCGCGCGCTCGCCTGCTCGGTCGCGTGGGCCGACCGCGAGGAGATCGACGCGCTCAACATCCTCGAGGCGACGCTGCTCGCGATGCGCCGTGCGCTGCTGGCGCTCCCGGTCCGCCCGACGCGCGTCCTGGTCGACGGCAATCGCTGCCCGTGCCTCGAGGACCTCTCTCCCGGGTGCACCTTCGAGGCGATCGTCGACGGCGATGCCAGCGTGGCGGCGATCAGCGCCGCATCGATCCTCGCCAAGACGTACCGCGACGCCATGATGCAGGCGCTGGATGCGTGCTATCCCGGCTTCGAGCTCGGCCGTCACAAGGGCTACGGCACGCGGGCGCACCTCAAGGCGCTGCGCCGCCGCGCGCCTTCGCCGCTCCATCGGCGCTCCTTCAGTCCGATGCGGTCAGGATGACCGACTTCATTCACCTGCGCCTGCACAGCGAGTACTCGCTGAGCGACAGCGTCGTGCGAGTGCCCGAGCTGATCGCGGCCGTGGCCGCCGCCGGCATGCCGGCGGTCGCCGTCACCGATCGCAACAATCTGTTCGCGATGGTGAAGTTCTATCGCGAGGCCCTGGCCGGGGGCGTCAAGCCCATCGTCGGGGTCGACCTCGCGGTGCGCGAGGAGGGCGAGCGGCGCGAGCCGAGCCGCCTGACGCTCCTCTGTCAGAGCCAGGACGGCTACCGCAATCTCGCGCGGCTCCTGTCGCGCGCCTACCTCGAAGGCCAGGAGCGCGGCGTGCCGCGGCTCGAGCGCGACTGGCTCACCGCGGCGAGCCTCGGCGGCCTGATCGCGCTCTCCGGCGCCACCGAGGGGGACGTGGGGCGGGCGCTGGTGAACGGCCGCGAGGCGGACGCCGAGTGTGCGCTCGAGCGCTGGCGCTCGCTCCTGCCCGGCCGTTACTACCTCGAGCTGCAGCGCCTCGGCCGCCAGTTCGAGGAGCCCTACATCGCCGGCGCCGTGGCCCTCGCTGCCCGGCACCGGCTGCCGGTCGTGGCCACCAACGACGTGCGCTTCCTGCGCCCCGACGAGTTCGAGTCCCACGAGGCACGCGTGTGCATCCACGACGGCGCGCTGCTCGCGGACCCGGCGCGCGTGCGCCGCTATACGCGCCAGCAGTACCTGCGCAGTCCGGCGGAGATGTCGGCGCTGTTCGCGGATCTGCCCGAGGCGCTCGCCAACTCGGTCGAGATCGCACGCCGCTGCAGCCTGCAGCTCACGCTCGGCGCGGCGCGGCTGCCGCAGTACCCGGCGCCGGCCGGCGTCAGCACCGAAGACTTCCTGCGCGCCGAGGCCGCGCGCGGGCTCGCGCGGCGTTTCGCGGCGGGAGCCCCCGCGCCCTACCGGGAGCGGCTCGCGAGCGAGCTCGCCGTCATCTGCCAGATGGGCTTCGCCGGTTACTTTCTCATCGTCGCCGACTTCATCCGCTGGGCGCGCGAGAACGGCGTGCCGGTCGGCCCGGGGCGCGGCTCGGGAGCGGGCTCGCTGGTCGCCTACAGCCTGGGGGTGACGGACCTCGATCCGCTCGAGCACGGCCTGCTGTTCGAGCGCTTCCTCAATCCCGAGCGCGTGTCGATGCCGGACTTCGACATCGACTTCTGCATGGAAGGCCGCGACCGGGTGATCGAATACGTCGCGGGCAAGTACGGCCGCGAGCGCGTCTCCCAGATCATCACCTACGGCACCATGGCGGCCAAGGCGGTGGTGCGCGACGTCGGGCGGGTGCTCGGCATGCCTTACGGCTACGTCGATCGCATCGCCAAGCTCATTCCCTTCGAGCTCGGCATCACGCTCGAGGCGGCGCTCGAGAAGGAGCCGGAGCTCAGGCGCCTCTATCAATCCGAGGACGAGGTGAGGAATCTCATCGACCTGGCGCGCTCGCTCGAGGGCCTGACCCGCAACGCCGGCATGCACGCCGGCGGGGTGGTGATCGCGCCCTCGGTGCTCACCGATTTTGCGCCGCTCTACTGCGACGCCGCCGGCGGCAGCGTCGTCACCCAGTTCGACAAGGACGACGTCGAAGCCGCGGGCCTGGTCAAGTTCGACTTCCTGGGACTGCGCACCCTCACGATCATCGACCGCGCGGTGCGGCTCATCAACCGCGCCGCGCCCCCAGGCAGCGCGCCGCTCGAGATCGGTGCGCTGCCGATGGACGATGCGCCGACCTATGCGCTCCTCAAGTCGTGCCGCACCACCGCCGTATTCCAGCTCGAGTCGCGCGGCATGAAGGACCTGATCCGGCGGCTGCAGCCCGACTGCTTCGAGGAGATCGTGGCGCTGGTGGCGCTGTTTCGCCCGGGGCCGCTGCAATCCGGCATGGTCGACGACTTCATCACCCGCAAGCACGGCCGGCGCGACGCGCCGATCGACTATCTGCATCCGAGCCTCGCGTCGGTCCTCAAGCCCACCTACGGCGTGATCCTCTACCAGGAGCAGGTCATGCAGATCGCGCAGACGCTCGCCGGCTATACGCTCGGCGGCGCCGACCTGCTGCGGCGTGCGATGGGCAAGAAGAAGCCGGAGGAGATGGCACAGCAGCGCTCGGTGTTCATCGCCGGGGCAGTGGCGCGCGGCGTGCGCGAGCGCCTGGCCGAGCACATCTTCGATCTGATGGAGAAGTTCGCCGGCTACGGCTTCAACAAGTCGCACTCCGCCGCTTACGCGCTGCTCGCCTACCAGACCGCGTACCTGAAGGCGCATTACCCCGCGGCGTTCATGGCCGCCGTGCTGTCGGCCGACATGGACCACACCGACAAGGTCGTGACCCTCATCAAGGAATGCAGCGACATGGGGCTCGAGGTGCTGCCGCCGGACGTCAACGCCTCGCGCTACGAGTTCGCGGCCGACGGCGAGCGGTGCATCCGCTATGGACTCGGCGCGGTGCGCGGCGTCGGCGCCGGCGCGGTCGAGGGCCTGATCGAGGAGCGCAGCGCCCGCGGCCCGTACCTCAGCCTCGAGGATCTGTGCCGGCGGATCGACCTCACCCGCGTCAACCGGCGCGTGCTCGAGGCGCTGCTGCGCTCGGGGAGCCTCGATGCGCTCGGCGCCAACCGTGCGACCCTCATGGACCGGCTCGCGAGCGCGATGCAGCTCGGCGAGCAGAACACGCGCGCCCACGCCGCCGGGCAGGACGACCTGTTCGGCGGCCTGACTGCGGTGGAGCCGCCGCCGCAGCCGCAGCGTACCGCGAGCCTGCCCGAGTGGAGCGAGGCGGTGCGCCTCACGGGAGAGCGCGAGACGCTCGGCCTCTACCTCACGGGCCATCCGCTGCGGCGCTTCGAGGCGAGCCTGGCGCGTTTCGTCTCGCACCGCATCGGGGATCTGGTCGGCGACCGCCCGGTGGCGGGGCTCGAGCCGGGGCGCTTCGGCCAGGGTAAGCCGGTCACCGTCGCCGGACTGATCGATGAGGTGAAGAAGCGCGGACCGCGCGTGATCCTGACGCTCGACGACCGCACCGGGCGGCTCGAGGTGATGCTGTTCGAGGAAACCTGGCAGCGGCACCGCGACCTCATCGTCAAGGACGCGCTGGTGCTGGTGGAGGGCATGCTGCGCTTCGACGAGTTCAGCGACTCGTGGCGGCTCGCGGCGCGGCGGGTGAGCGAGCTCGGGGAGCTGCACTCGCGGGCCGCCCAGCGCATCCTGCTGCGCTGCTCGCACGCCGACCTTCCGCGGCTCGCCGAGCGCCTCGCCGCGATCCTCGAGCCCTGGCGTCCCGGTCCCTGTCCGGTCACCATCGAGTACACGAGCCTCGCGGCCAGAGGCGCGCTCAACCTGGGAAGCGAGTGGAGCGTGCGTGCCTCCCGCGAGCTCCTCGAGCAGCTCGAGGGCCTGGTGGGGAACGCGGGGCTCGAGGTGCTGTACGCGGCGCCGGCGGCCAGCCCCGGCAGCGCGTACTCGGCCGACGGAGGCTGACGGTGAGCTTGCGTAATCGTCGGCTCCTTACGTAACCTCGCCGCTCCGCCGCTAAGCGGCCTCACGGCGCCAGGCGCCCGACACGTTCATGGCAGTTTCCTTCCTGGACTTCGAACAGCCGATCGCCGAGCTCGAAGCGAAGATCGAGGAGCTCAAGCACGTCACCTCGGAATCCGAGGTCAACCTGCAGGACGAGATCGGCCGGCTGCAGGCCAAGAGCCGCCAGCTCACCCAGAGCATCTTTGCCAACCTGACGCCGTGGCAGATCACGCAGCTCGCGCGTCATCCCCACCGGCCCTACACGCTCGACTACGTGGCCGCGATCGCGAGCGAGTTCCACGAGCTGCACGGCGACCGCATGTATGCGGACGATCTGGCGATCGTGGGCGGGCTGGCGCGCATCGACGAGCGGGCGGTGCTGCTGATCGGCCACCAGAAGGGCCGCGACACCAAAGAGCGGGTGCGGCGCAACTACGGCATGCCGAAGCCCGAAGGCTACCGCAAGGCGCTGCGCCTGATGCGGCTCGCGGAGCGCTTCGGGCTGCCGCTGGTGACGCTGATCGACACCCAGGGCGCCTACCCCGGCGTCGGTGCCGAGGAACGCGGTCAGAGCGAGGCGATCGCGCGCAACCTGTTCGAGATGTCGGTGCTGCGCGTGCCGATCGTCACCGTCGTCACCGGTGAGGGCGGCTCGGGAGGGGCGCTGGCGATCGGCGTCTGCGATCGCCTCCTCATGCTTCAGTACAGCACCTACTCGGTGATCTCCCCGGAGGGCTGCGCCTCGATCCTGTGGAAGAGCCAGGACAAGAAGGAAGTGGCGGCGGATGCGCTCAACCTGACGGCCGATCGGCTGCTGAAGCTGGGCCTCGTCGATGAGGTGATCGAGGAGCCCCTGGGCGGCGCGCACCGCGACCCGGCGACGACCGCGGCACGCCTCAAGACCGCCCTGATCCGCTACCTGGACGAGCTCGATGCGCTGCCGCGCGATCAGCTGCGGGCCGCCCGTGCCGCGAAGATCGCCTCCTTCGGCGTGTTCTCCGAAAACGCGGCGTGATGGGCGGCGGCGGCGATGGGGCGAAAGCCGGAGGAATTCGGCGCGCGTTGGCTCGGCAGGCGGCTGAGGGAGATCCTTCCCGGGTTTGCTGAGCGCGAGCTGTGCGTCGCCTTCTCGGGTGGTGCCGACTCGACCGCGCTGCTCGCGGCGCTCACCCGGCTGCGGCCTGCGCCGCGCGCGCTGCGCGCCGTGCACGTCGATCACGGATTGCAGCGGGATTCGGCTGCGTGGGCCGCGCACGCCGTCGAGGCCGCGCGGGCCCTCGGCGTAGCGTGCGAGGTGCTGGAAGCGAAGGTAGTGCGCGCTCGCGGCGAATCGCCCGAGGCGCGCGCGCGGGCGGCACGTTACCGGCTGCTGGCGGGCGCGCTGCGGGCGGGCGAGGTGCTGCTCACCGCACATCACGAGGACGATCAGCTCGAGACCGTGCTGCTCATGCTGCTGCGCGGCGCGGGGGTCGCGGGACTTGCGGCGATGCCCGAGCTCGCGCCGTTCGCGGGTGGCTTCCTCGCCCGCCCGCTGCTCACGCGCTCCCGTGCCGAGCTCGAGGCCTTCGTGCGCACGGCCGGCCTGCCTTACCTCGAGGACCCGAGCAACCTCGATGAGAGCTTCGACCGCAATTTCCTGCGGCGACGGGTACTGCCGGCGGTCCGCGAGCGCTGGCCGGCAGCCGCCACGACCGTGGGCCGCACGGCGCGCCATGCCGCCGAAGCGCAGCAGCTGCTCGAGAGCCTCGCGCGGGCGGACCTGGGTGCCGCGCGCCACGGCGCGTCGCTCGCGGCGAGCGGGCTGCGCGCTCTGCCGCCGGAGCGGCGGCGCAACGCCCTGCGGTTCTGGATCGCCGCGCGCGGCTTCACCGTCCCGTCGGCGGCGCGTCTGGCGGAGATCGCCGGCCCGATGCTGGCGGCGCGCGCCGACACGCAGCCCACGGTCGAGTGGCCCGGAGTGCGCCTCGAGCGGCACGCGGGGCTCCTCACCCTGTACCCCGCGGGCAGCGCGGCCGGGGCGGGAGCGGCGCAAGGCGCCGCCGCGCCGCGCGAGATCGCCTGGGCATGGCGCGCCGAGCCCGTCTGCCGGCTGCCCGGGGACCTCGGGCAGATCGAGCTCCGGTCCGACGCGTACGGACCGGTGAATCTCGCCGCGCTTCCCGCACGGCTCACCGTCCGCTGGCGCCGCGGCGGCGAGCGGCTGGTCGTCGCACCCGGCGGGGCGCGGCGCACGCTGAAGAGCCTGCTGCGCGAGTCGCAGCTGCCCCCCGCGCGGCGTGCACGGCTGCCGCTCCTCTACGGCGGCGAGCGGCTGCTCGCGGTCGCCGACCTGTGGCTCGATGAATCGGTGCAGGCGGGCCCGCGGGCCCGCCGCCGCGCACGCTTCGCGTGGACGGCAGGGCGCGCGTAGCGGCGCGAGATGTGCTAACCTGCTGGCCCGTCGTCGATCTGTCCATTCTGCGGCAGCGACTTCACGCGACGGGTAATCCTGCGAGAGTTATGACGCGTTTCGTATTCGTCACCGGCGGCGTCGTGTCCTCCCTCGGCAAGGGCATCGCTTCCGCCTCGCTCGGGGCGATCCTCGAGGCGCGCGGGCTCAAGATCGCCATGGTCAAGCTCGATCCGTACATCAACGTGGATCCGGGCACCATGAGCCCCTTCCAGCACGGCGAGGTGTTCGTCACCTCGGACGGCACCGAGACCGACCTCGATCTCGGGCACTACGAGCGCTTCGTGCGTACCACCACCGGGCGCAACAGCAACTTCACCACCGGGCGCATCTACGAGCGCGTGATCGCCAAGGAGCGCCGCGGCGACTATCTGGGGGCCACGGTCCAGGTCATCCCGCACATCACCGACGAGATCAAGCGCTGCATCAAGCTCGGCGCCGACGGCGCCGACGTCTGCATGGTCGAGATCGGCGGCACGGTGGGCGATATCGAGTCGCTGCCGTTCCTCGAGGCGATCCGCCAGCTCGGAGTCGAGCTCGGCCGCAGCAACTGCGTGTACATGCATCTCACGCTGGTGCCGGTAGTGGGCGGCTCGCACGAGGTCAAGACCAAGCCGACCCAGCACTCGGTCAAAGAGCTGCGCGGCATCGGCATCCAGCCCGACGTGCTGCTGTGCCGCTGCAAGCACCCGCTGCCCGAGGAGCAGCGGCGCAAGATCGCGCTGTTCACCAATGTCGAGGAACGCGCGGTGATCTCGGCGGTGGACGCCGACGACATCTACCGCATCCCGATCCTGCTGCACGAGCAGGCGCTCGACGATATCGTGGTCGACAAGCTGCGCCTCACGGTGCCGCCGACCGACCTCGCCGAGTGGCGCCACGTCGTGAGCGCCAGGTCCAATCCCGACGGCCAGGCGGACATCGCGATGGTCGGCAAGTACGTGCAGATCCGCGATTCCTATCTGTCGCTGCACGAAGCGCTGATGCACGCCGGCCTGAAGAGCCGCAGCCGCGTCAACATCCACTACATCGAGTCGACCGACATCGAGCAGCACGGCACGCACATGCTGAAGGGCATGGATGCCGTGCTGGTGCCGGGCGGGTTCGGGGAGCGCGGCATCGAGGGCAAGATCCAGGCGGTGCGTTATGCGCGCGAGCAGCGCATTCCCTACCTCGGCATCTGCCTCGGGATGCAGGTGGCGATCGTCGAGTACGGCCGGCACATGCTGGGCCTGACCGACGCCAACAGCACCGAGTTCAACCGCGCCACTGCGCATCCCGTGATTGCCCTGATCTCCGAATGGCAGGACCAGGTGCGCGGCGCGCAGCTGCGCACCGAGGGGTCCGAGAAGGGCGGCACCATGCGCCTCGGGGCTCAGGAGGTGCTGCTCGCGGCCGGCACGCGCGCCCGCGAGCTCTACGGCCGCGACGTCATCATGGAGCGGCACCGGCATCGCTACGAGTTCAACAACAACTATCTCGAGCGCTACCGGCAGGCCGGCATGCGCTTCCCGGGATTCTCGCGCGACGGCCTGGTGGAAGTGATCGAGCTGCCCAATCACCCGTGGTTCGTCGCCACGCAGTTCCACCCGGAATTCACGTCCACCCCGCGGGACGGGCATCCGCTGTTCACGGGCTTCATCCGTGCCGCGCGCGCGCAGCGCGCCGCGCAGCTGCCGCAGGCCGCCGGGGCGTAGTTGCAGCGCGCCTCGGGCGCGGCGCGACGGACCAAGATGCAGCTGGCGGGACACGAAGTCGGAATCGAGCGGCCGCTGTTCCTCATCGCCGGCCCCTGCGTCATCGAGGGCCAGGCGCTCACCGAGGAGATCGCCGGGCGGCTGAAGGAGATCACCGGCCGCTTGGGCGTGCCCTTTGTCTTCAAGGCGTCCTACGACAAGGCCAACCGCTCCTCGCACGCCTCCTTCCGCGGCCCGGGAATCGAGGCCGGACTCAAGGTTCTCGAGCACGTGAGGAGCCGCATCGGCGTCCCCGTGCTCACCGACGTGCACGAGGACACCCCGCTCGCCGAGGTGGCTGCGGTCGTCGACGTGCTGCAGACTCCGGCCTTCCTCTGCCGCCAGACCAACTTCATCGTGAACGTCGCCTCGCAGGGCAAGCCCGTCAACATCAAGAAGGGCCAGTTCCTGTCCCCCTGGGAGATGCAGAACGTGGTCGACAAGGCGCGCTCGACCGGGAATCAGGCGATCCTGGTGTGCGAGCGCGGCTTCTCCTTCGGTTACAGTAACTTAGTGTCCGACATGCGCTCGCTGGCGGTGCTGCGCGAGACCGGCTGCCCGGTGGTGTTCGACGCCACGCACTCGGTGCAGCTGCCGGGGGGGCAGGGTGCCTCGTCCGGCGGGCAGCGCGAGTTCATACCGGTACTGGCGCGGGCGGCGGTCGCCGCCGGACTCGCGGGGCTCTTCATGGAGACGCACCCGCGCCCCGAGGAAGCGCTCTCCGACGGGCCGAATGCCTGGCCGCTCGGGCGCATGGAACCGCTGCTCGCGACGCTCAGCGCGCTCGATCGGGCGGTCAAGGCGGCGCCTTTCGAGGAGTCACTGTTATGAGCCGTATCACGGAAGTCCGCGGCCGCGAGATCCTGGATTCGCGCGGCAACCCCACGGTCGAAGTCGACGTGCTGCTCGATTCGGGCACGCTCGGGCGGGCGGCCGTGCCCTCGGGGGCATCCACCGGGACCCGCGAGGCGGTCGAGCTGCGCGACGGCGACAAGCGCCGCTACGGCGGCAAGGGAGTGCTGAAGGCGGTCGAGCACGTGAATACGGTGCTCAAGGGCGCCGTCCTCGGGCTGGATCCGCGCGACCAGGCGGCGCTCGACACGCGCATGATCGAGCTCGACGGCACCGACAACAAGGGGCGGCTCGGCGCCAATGCCATCCTCGGCGTCTCGCTCGCCACGGCGCGCGCGGCCGCCACCGATGCCCGGCTGCCGCTCTACCGCCATCTCGCGCAGCTTGCCGGCGGCGCGCACGAGCCGGTCATGCCGGTGCCGCAGATGAACATCGTCAACGGCGGCGCGCACGCCAACAACAGTCTCGACGTGCAGGAGTTCATGATCCTGCCGGTGGGGGCACCGAGCTTCCGCGAGGCGCTGCGCTACGGCGCCGAGGTGTTCCATACGCTGAAGAAGCTGCTGGCCGACCGGGGCTTGTCCACGGCGGTCGGCGACGAGGGCGGTTTCGCTCCGAGCCTCGAGTCGAGCGAGGCGGCTCTCGGCCTGATCCTCGAGGCGATCGAGAAGGCCGGTTACCAGGCCGGCCGCGACATCCAGCTCGGGCTCGACGTGGCGAGCTCGGAGTTCTTCCGCGACGGCCGTTATCACCTCGAAGGGGAGAATCGCGTCTTCACCTCCGCCGAGTTCGCGCGCTACCTCGCCGACCTCGCCGGCAAGTACCCGATCGTCACCATCGAGGACGGCATGAGCGAGGCCGACTGGGCCGGTTGGGCGGAGCTCACCCGCCTGCTGGGGGGGAAGCTGCAGCTGGTGGGGGACGACGTGTTCGTCACCAACACGAAGATCCTGCGCGCGGGCGTCGAGAAGCGCATCGCCAACGCAATCCTCATCAAGCCGAACCAGATCGGCACGCTCAGCGAGACGCTCGCCTGCATCGACATGGCCGACAAGGCGCGCTACGCCTCCGTCATCTCGCACCGCTCGGGGGAGACCGAGGACAGCACGATCGCCGACATCGCCGTGGCGACGCCCGCCACCCAGATCAAGACCGGCTCGCTGTCGCGCTCCGACCGCATCGCCAAGTACAACCAGCTGCTGCGCATCGAGGCGGAGCTCGGCCGGGTGCGCTTCGCCGGCCGGGACGCCTTTCCCGCGAGATCCTGATGGCCTTCGCGCCCGTGGCGCCGTCTGCTACGCTGTCCCTCCCATGAAGTGGCTCGCCGCCGCGCTCGCCGTCGTCCTCATCCTGCTGCAGTACCGGATCTGGGTCTCCGACAGCGGCGTGCGCCAGGTGGAGCGCCTCAGGCAGGCGGTGGCCTCGCAGCAGGCCGAAGACGCCCAGCTCGCCGAGCGTAACCGCCAGCTCGCCGCCGAAGTGCGCGATCTGAAGACCGGCATGGATGCGCTCGAGGAGCGCGCCCGCAGCGATCTCGGCATGATTGCCCGCAACGAGACCTTCTATCAGGTAGTGCCCGCCCGCCCGGCCGGCGCGCCTCCGCCGACCCGGACCGCGGCGCGTTGAGCGCAGCGCTGCCGCTCCAGGCGCCGCAGGCGCTTTCAGCCCATGAAGTACTACCTCGTCATGCCCGCAGCGGGCGCCGGCCGGCGCTTCAGGGGCGATACCCCGAAGCAGTACGCGCCCCTCGCAGGCAGGACCGTCATCGAGTGGGCGCTCGCGCCTTTTCTCGGCGATCCGCGCTGCGCACACGCCGTGGTGGTGATCGCGGAATCGGACCGGCACTGGCAGCGGGTTGCCGCGCGCGCCGCAGGCGAGCGTCTCTCCACGGTCGCCGGCGGCAGTGAGCGCAGCGTGTCGGTGCGCCGCGGGCTCGCGGCGCTCGAAGGCCGCGCCGACCCGGACGACTGGGTGCTGGTGCACGACGCCGCGCGCCCGTGCCTTGCGCCCACGGACCTCGAGAAGCTCATCCGGCGTGTCAGCGAGGCAGGCGCCGGCGGCCTGCTCGCGCTGCGCGCCGCCGATACCCTGAAGGAGGCGCGCGCCGAGCCCGCGGGCGAGGGCTTCGCGGTCGCGCGCACGGTCGACCGAACGAGCCTGTGGCGGGCGCTCACCCCGCAGATGTTCCGTTTCGCCCCGTTGTGCGCCGCGCTCGATGCGGCGCATGCCGCCGGCCGCCATCCCACCGACGAGGCGCAGGCGCTCGAGTGGCGCGGCCAGAGCCCGCTGCTCATCGAGGGGGAGGCGGGCAACCTGAAGCTCACCACGGGCGAGGATCTGGCGCTCGCCGAGGCGGTGCTGCGCTCGCGGAGGCTGCCGTGAGGGTCGGATGCGGAATCGACGTGCATGCCTTCGGCCCGGGCGACCATCTGATGCTCGGGGGCGTGCGGATCGCACACGGCCGTGGCGTGGTGGCACATTCGGACGGCGACGTGGTGCTGCACGCGTTGTGCGATGCGCTGCTCGGCGCGGCCGGGCTCGGCGACATCGGCCAGCATTTTCCGGACAGCGATCCGCGCTGGAAGGGCGCCGCCAGCGCCCGCTTCGTCGCCGCGGTGCTGGAGCTGCTGCGTGCGCGGCGGCTGGCGGTGGTGAACGCCGATCTCACGGTGATCGCGGAGGAGCCGCGGGTCGCGCCGCACCGCGACGTGATCCGCCGCCAGGTGGCACGGCTCCTCGAAGTACCCCTCGAGCGCGTCAATCTCAAGGCCACCACGACCGAGCGGCTGGGGTTCCTCGGGCGCGCCGAGGGCATCGCCGCGCAGGCGGTGGTGCTGCTCTCGGAGGGCTGACGTGACCGCAGCCGCGGTCGATGCGGCGCGGGCGGCCGCGTTCGCGCCGCCTTACGCGCACGGCGGCCCGGTGATCGAGGCCGGGCTGCGAGAGCGCCCGGAGGACTTCGTGGTGGAGGAGGACCTGGGCTTCGCGCCCGCGGGTGCCGGCGCGCACCTGCTCCTCAAGGTGCGCAAGACCGACGCCAACACGCCGTGGGTCGCACGGGAGCTCGCACGCCTGGTGCGCTGCCGGCCGCAGGAGGTCGGCTACGCCGGGCTCAAGGACCGCCGCGCCGTCGCCACCCAGTGGTTCTCGGTCCCGCAGCCACGCGTGCGGCTCGAGCTCGGGACCCTGCGCGGCGCGGGTTTCGAGGTGCTGGAGGCGCACGCGCACGACCGCAAGCTCCCGCGCGGCGCGCTCGCCGGCAACCGCTTCGCCGTGCGTCTGCGGACCGGCGGGGGCGAGGCCACGGGCGCACGGCTGGCAGAGCGCCTCGCCCTGCGACTCGGCACCCTCGCCGCACACGGGGTGCCGAATTATTTCGGACCGCAGCGCTTCGGGCGCGATGGCGCGAATCTCAGGTCCGCCGCTTCCGATCCCGCCCGGCTGCCGGCCGTCGGGCGCGGGTTCAGACTATCGGCCGCCCGCAGCGTGATCTTCAACGCGGTTCTCGCCGCGCGGGTCGGCGACGGCACCTGGGAGCGGGTGATCGCGGGGGACCTGGCGAACCTCGACGGCCGCGGCAGCATCTTCGCGGTCGAGTGCCCCGACGAAGCGCTCGTGGCGCGCTGTGCGCGCCTCGAGATTCACCCCACGGGGCCGCTGTGGGGGGCGGGCGAGCCCCGGACGGGCGCCGGCGTGCGCTCGCTCGAGGAGCGCATTGCAACCGGCTTCGGCGCCGAGTGCGCGCAGTGTGCGGCGGCCGGCATGGTCCAGGAGCGCCGCAGCCTGCGGCTGCGCGTGGCGGACCTCACGTGCGAGGCGGAGAGTGACGCCGCGGTGCTGCGCTTCCGCTTGCGGCGCGGCAGCTTCGCGACGGCGGTACTGCGCGAGCTCGTGCAGGATCCGGCGGTGCCGGGGCAGGGCGGCCGACAGCGATTGCCCTTGTGAAGCCTATCCAAGCAGAACGTGGACGGCGCCGGTTCCGCCGTCGGCCGGGCGCGCTGACACGAACGCGAGCACCGCACCCGTGCGGCGCAGGACCGCGCTCACCGCGGTCTTGAGTACCGGCCCGCGATTGCCCGAGCGCAGCCCCTTGCCATGCACGATGCGCACGCAGCGCACCTCGCGGCTGAGCGCGTCGATCAGGAACTGCCGCAGGGCCTGCTTGGCCTCGGCGACCGTGAGGCCGTGCAGATCGATCTCGCGCTCGATGCGGTATTCGCCCCGGCGCAGCCGGCGCACCACGGACGGCTGCACGCCGGAGCGCTGATACACCAACTCCTCGCCGCCCGCGAGGGCGGGATCGGGTGGCTCGGCGGCGAGGCTCTCCTTCAGCACCGCGGCGCGGTCGGCGCGCGCGAAGCGTGCGCGGGGCCGGGGCTTCGGCCGCCGCACGGCGCGGGCGCCGCGGTCGGCGAGCGGCTTGACGCCGCGAACCGCCTCACGGAACAGCCTGGCGGCCTCGCCCGCATCGTCCGCGTCGTCGTCACCGCCCGAGTGAGCCACGCTACCTCCGCCCGCCGTCATTAAAAGTATATAGTCACGCGCTCGCGCGAAACGGCTCCGCAAACGGCCCCGACAATAACGATTGAAGATCCTGATCAGCAACGATGACGGCTTTCGCGCGGAAGGCATCCGCCAGCTGCGCGAGGCCCTGGCGACGCTTGCCGAGGTCACCGTCGTCGCCCCGGACCGCAACCGCAGCGGGGCGAGCAACTCACTCACCCTCGATGTGCCGCTGCGCGTCTACGAGTCCGAGCCCGGCGTGTACTTCGTACCGGGCACGCCCACCGACTGCGTGCACCTGGCGATCTCGGGACTCTTCGATTTCGAGCACGACATGGTCGTCTCGGGCGTCAACGACGGCCCGAACCTCGGCGACGACGTACTGTATTCGGGCACCGTCGCCGCGGCCCTCGAAGGCCGCTTCCTCGGACTCCCCACCATCGCCGTGTCGCTGTGCACCGGGGGCGCGGGCGGCGGGCACTTCGCGACCGGCGCGCAAGTCGCGCGCCTGCTGGTCGCGCAGCTCCTGAAGAAGCCCCTCGAGCCCGCGCTCATTCTCAACGTCAACGTGCCGGATGTGCCGCTCTCGGGCTTGCGCGGTTTCCGCGCCAGCCGTCTCGGCAACCGGCACCGCTCGGAGCCGGTGATGCGCGCGCAGGATCCGCGCGGCCGGCCCGTGTACTGGGTGGGACCGGCGGGACCGGAGCAGGATGCGGGTCCCGGCACCGACTTCGATACGATCGCGCGCGGCTACGTGTCGGTGACGCCGCTGCACATCGATCTCACGCGCCACGGCGCGCTGCCGACGGTCACCGCCTGGCTGGAAGGTGTCGATGACTGACCTGCGCATGACCGGGATCGGCATGACCTCGGCGCGCACGCGCGATCGCCTGGTGCAGCGTCTGCGCGAGCAGGGCATCGGCAGCCTCGCCGTGCTCGATCGGATCCGCAACGTGCCGCGCCATATCTTCGTCGACGAGGCTCTCGGCAGCCGCGCCTACGAGGACACGGCGCTGCCGATCGGCTTCGGGCAGACGATCTCGCAGCCGTACATCGTGGCGCGGATGACCGAGGCGCTGCTTGCAGGCGGCCCCGCCGGCGGCGGGCCGCTCGATAACGTGCTCGAGATCGGTACCGGCTGCGGCTATCAGACCGCGGTGCTCGCGCCGCTCGTGACTCACCTGTATACGATCGAGCGCATCGAGCCGCTGCTCGCGCGGGCACGCGAGCGGCTCAAGGAGCTCGGCATCCGCAACGTGCGCTTGCGGCACGGCGACGGCTCCCTCGGCTGGAAGGCTCACGCGCCCTATGACGGGATCCTGGTAGCCGCCGCTCCGCTCACCGTGCCCGATGCGCTGCTGCGGCAGCTGAAGGTGGGGGGACGGCTCATCGTGCCCCTGGGTCCGGAGGGTGAGCAGGAGCTTGTGCGCTTCACCCGCCGCGAGCAGCGCATGGAGCGCGAATCACTCGGTGCCGTGGCCTTCGTGCCGCTCCTCGGCGGCACGGCCTGAGCGTCTGGACTTGGTCTGAGTCGCTTCAGGCCCAAAAAATCATGTCTTAGAATGAATTGAGATATTAGTTGTAAGTTATTGTGCTGTATTAATTAATTTCGCACAAAAATACTTCAAAACGCCCTCCTGACGGTCATTTTCCCGCGAAATCCGCGCACGCAGCGGGACGGATCGGCGTGCCGGAGCGTCGAAAGTCTTTACGCGTCGAGGAGCTTGCACAGGCGTCTGCGACCTGTTTACCATGCACGCCCTGTCTCTCAACGACGACAGGTATACCGGGGAGGGCCATTCGCAGAAGGCACAGGGAGGAGGGAGTCGCAACAAGAGCAACAACAGTTCATCAAG
>DASQIP010000110.1:0-32037 GCA_035631515.1 Steroidobacteraceae bacterium | reverse complement strand
GCCGCCGGCGCCGCGCAGACGCCGGCGGGGAATCTCGACCTGACCAAGAGCGTCGATGCGAACACCAACGAGTTCACCTCCTACGGACAGCTGCTTACCCCTCACAACACGGTTATCATGGGCCAGCCGGGACCGACCGTGGGTCCGTTCATGAATGCGGGTAGCGCAAATGGGAGCGCCTCGAGCGCGTTCTTCAACTGCTTCGCAACAGGTTCCGGATGTAACAACCCGTCGCATACGGGTTGGCTGAACATCGCGGAGCTTCGCCTGCTGTCGGAGTGGCTGGATATTGGCGCGCAGTACCACAACGACCCGTTCGCCCCCGCGGCACCCATGTGAGCAAGGGAGAGATCTGATACGCCGTGCGCAACGGCCGGCGCACGCCGCGGCTGTGACACTCGCCGCGCTGCTGCTCGTGCTGGCGCCGGCGGCCGGCGCTGCGCGCGAGTACCTGCAGCTGTTCGTGGCCGAGCCGTATCTGGAGCTCCATACCGGACCCGGCCGCGGCTACCCGGTGTTTCACGTGGTGCCGCGCGATCAGAGTGTCGACGTGCTGTTCCGGCGTACCGACTGGTTCAAGGTGCGCACCGAGCACGGCGTCGAGGGCTGGGCGAGCCAGGCCGACATGGTGAAGACGGTGCTGGCGGACGGTTCGGCCTTCAAGTACGACCTCGGCGACCGGGGCGGCTTCAGCTCGCACCGCTACGAGGCGGGCCTGTTCGCGGGTGCCTACGGCGGCGCGAATCTCATCTCCGCCTACGGGTCGGTGTCGCTCAACCCGCAGATGGCGGTCGAAGCGGCCGCCGGCCAGTTCCTCGGGCGCTTCTCCAACGGCGAGACCGCCGACCTCGGCTTCGCCCACGTCATTTCCGCGGATACGCGCTGGTCGCCGCTGCTGCTGCTCGGCGTCGGCGTGGTGCACACCGAGCCCAAGGCGACGCTGGTGACCCCGTCGAACCGCACCGAGCAGACCGCCTACGTGGGCGGCGGCATCCGCTACTACCTGACGCGGCGCTTTTTCATGCGCGCGGAATTCAAGGCTCACTATATTTTCACGAAGCGCAACCAGAACGAGGAAGCAGACGAATGGAAACTGGGATTCGCGTTCTTCTTCTGACGGCAGCGCTCGCCCTGCTTCCGGGCTGCGCCACGGTGCGCCACTGGTTCCACGGCAAGCCCGCGGCCAGCAGCACCGACGCCCAGGCCGGCTCGCCCGCCGCGACCCCCGCCGCCACGGGGCCGGAGGAAGGCGCGCCGCCGCGGGTGATCGAGCCGCAGGTCGAGCGGCGCACGATAAAGGTGCCGCGCATCCGGAGCTCGAACGTCGAGCTGGGCCTCTTCTACGGTGCGCTGTCGATCGAGGACTTCGGCACCAATGCCGATTACGGCGTGACCGCCGCTTATCACATCACCGAGGACTTCTTCTTCCAGGGCGAGGCCGGGCGCTCACGTGGAGGACGCACCAGTTTCGAGACCCTGAGCGGCAACATACAGCTGCTTACCGAAGCTGAGAGGCGCTTCACGTACTACGACCTGTCTCTCGGCTACAACTTCCTGCCAGGCGAGGCCTTTCTCGGTCGCGGCCGCGCCATGACGAGCGCTTTCTATCTCCTCGGCGGCTTCGGCGCCACCGATTTCGCCGGAGATACCAAGTTCACGGTGAACTTCGGCGGCGGCTACCGGGTCGTACCGACCGACTGGCTGGCGCTGCACGTCACGGTGCAGGATCACTTGTTCCAGACGAGCCTGCTCGGCGTTACCAAGCTCACCAACAACCTCGAGGCGCGCATGGGAGCGACCGTCTTCTTCTAGTGAGGAACGCAACGATGAGGAACAGGATCGCAGCCATCATTGCCGCAGCCGCCCTGGCGCTGCCCGCGCTGGCGGCCGACCCGACCGGCGGGCCGGCGCCGCAGTTCACGCTCGGCGCCCGCAGCGGCGCGAACGTGAGCCTCGCCCAGTACAAGGGTCAGGTCGTCATGCTCAACTTCTGGGCGAGCTGGTGCGGGCCGTGCCGCCAGGAGATGCCGCTGCTCGAGAGCATCTACAAGCAGTACCACCGCATGGGATTCACGCTGATCGGGGTGAACGTGGAGCCGGACTCGAACGCCGCCAACCAGTGGCTCAAGGCGACCCCGGTGAGCTTTCCGATTCTTTATGATAAAGAGAGCAAGGTAAGCCAGATGTACGACGTCGCCGGCATGCCGAGCACCGTGATCATCGACCGCACCGGCAAGGTGCGGGTACTGCATCGGGGCTACAAGCCGGGCGACGAGAACGGGTATCTCGACAGCATCAGGAAGCTGGTGCGGGAGTAGCGCGATGCGGATGACGCAGGGACGGCGGGCGCTGCCGCGCGGGAAGGAGCCCGGCGCGCGCGCCGCACGCTGCGCGCTGCTCGCTGCACTGGCACTCGCCGGGCTCGGCGGCTGCGCCTCGCTCGAGCCGTGGGTGAAGCCCTACGAGCGCGAGCACCTGGCCGATCCCATCATGGCGCTGAGCCGCAACTCGATCGCGGCGACCTACCGGGACCACGTGTTCGAGACCCGCGAGGGCTCGCACGGCGCCACCGGGGCGGTGGGAGGCGGCTGCGGATGCAACTAGCCCGCGGGCCAGCCGCGTGAGCAAGCCTGCCCAGCGCGCCGGCACACGCGGCGCCCGCCTGCTGCCACGCCTCGCCCGCACGCTGTTCGCGCTCGGCGTGGTGACCGTGCCGGCGCTCGCCGGAGTGCTGCCCGAGGACGAGGCGGACGTGATGTACCACTCCTATTCGGGCGGCGACATCACGGTGCGCGGCCCCTCGGTCCTTATCCGCAAGAAGGTCGCCGACAACCTCTCGCTCAGCTACAACTACTACGAGGACATGATCTCGAGCGCCTCGATCGACGTGAAGCTGTCCGCGAGCCCGTACCACGAGATCAGAAAGCAGAACAGCTTCGGCGCCGACTTCCTGCACGGCAAGACCACCTACAGCGTCGGTTACATCCACAGCCGCGAGCCCGACTACAAGGCCGACACGACCTACTACTCGGTGAGTCAGGACATGTTCGGCGATCTCACCACCATCACGCTCGGCTACCGCCGCGCCTGGGACAACGTCTACCGTGACCTGTGCGGGGCGCCGCACCCGGCCAACACGGACTGTCCCGACATCATCAACGACCCGACCTTCCACCAGCGGGCCGACCACTGGGGCTACACCTTCGGGCTGACGCAGATCCTCACGCGCAACCTGCTCGCCAACGTCAACTACGAGATCGACACCGACCAGGGCTATCTCGCCAACCCCTACCGTCAGATCCGCTACGCCTCCCCCGGCGGCGTCGGCTTCACGCTCGCGCCGCAGATCTATCCGGGCACGCGCACCAGCAATGCCGCTTCGGTGCAGCTGAAGTACTACCTGCCGTGGCGCGCCGCCCTCGCCGGCTCGTACCGCTTCTACCACGACACCTTCGGCATCACCGGCAGCACGCTCGAGACCGACTACACCATGCCGGTAGGGAAGGGCTGGATCTTCGACGGCAGCCTGCGCTACTACCGGCAGACGCATGCCAGCTTCTACAGCGACCTGTTCCCGTACGCGAACTACTCGAACTTCATGGCACGCGACCGCGAGCTCGCCGCCTTCGACAGCTGGACTCTCGGCCTCGGCACTTCCTACGAATTCCCGGTCCTGGTGCCCTGGATACACAAGAGCACCCTCAATATCCGCTATGACCGCATGATGATCGACTACAAGGACTTCCGCGACGCGCTGCTCGCCGCCCAATACGGCGCCGGCGCCGAGCCGCTCTACAAGCTCGACGCGAACGTCCTCGAAGTGTTCCTGTCCCTCTGGTACTGAGCTGAACGGCAGCTGAACCGCACGTACGGCGCGTCACTATGCGCCGGGCGGCCGCGTCTGAGTTAAGCTGCGGCCTGGTCGTTCACTGCTGGGACACTCACATCATGCGAACCCGCACTGCTTTGTTCAGTCTGCTGGCTGCCCTGGCCCTCGCCAGCGCCGCCACGGTGGTCCACGCCCAGGCGGCACGCGAGGAAGGCCGGCTGCTGATGGCGAGCCAGGTGCTCGGCGAGATGCGCGGCTCACGCGATCAGGCCATCCCCGACCGGCTGCTCGAGCGCGCCTATGGCATCGTCGTGATTCCGGATACGACCAAGATCGCCTGGTTCTTCGGCGGACGCCGCGGGCACGGCGCGATGGCCGTGCGCGACAAGGACGGGAGCTTCTCGGCTCCCGTGTTCGTGACGATGACCGGCGGCAGCTTCGGCTTCCAGTGGGGTGTGCAGTCGACGGACGTCGTGCTGGTGTTCACCACCCCGCGTGGCATCCAGGGCATCAACGGCGGCAAGGTCACGCTCGGCGGCGACCTGTCGGTCGCGGCCGGCCCGGTCGGGCGCGACGCCTTCGCGGCCACCGACGCGACCTTCAAGGCGGAGGTCTACTCCTACTCGCGCAGCCGCGGCGCCTTCGTCGGGCTCGCGCTCGACGGCACGGTCATCTCGATCGACGACGACGCCAATGCCGACTTCTACCGCAAGCCCGGCGTCCTCGCGAGCGACATCATGTCGGGCAGCGTGCGCAGCGATGACGAGTCGGCGCGCCGCTTCCTCGCCGCGATCTCGACCAGCACCGAGACTACTCAGCGTCAGGCTTCGGCGGCGCCCGCCCCGCGGCCGGCGGCACCGGGCAGAGCGCCGGCGCCGGGAAGCGCGCAGTCGTTCCCGCTCTCTGACCCGAAGCCGGGCAGCGAGCCGAAGTAGTCCGCCGGGCCGCTCAGCTCGCCCGGGCGTCGTCCGCCGCTGCGGCAGCGCCGGCGCCCGCCCGCGGCGTGCCGAGCCGGCGGCGGAACTCGCGCTGCAGCAGCGCGATGCTGGTGATCGCCTGCAGCGTGACGGTCGCGACCGACAGGTACCACACCTCGGTCAGGGAGAAGTGCGGCAGCCTCGACAGGATCACCGCCGGCAACACGAAGGTAAAGAGGCGCGAGCCCGAGCTCGCCAGTGACGGCCAGGTGTTGCCGAGGGCCTGGAACAGTCCCGAGCAGGTGAAGATCAGGCCGGTAGCCACGAAGTTCCACGAGATGATGCGCAGGTAGTTCGCGCCGACCTCCACCACCTCGGGCTGGCGGCTGAAGAACTCGATGAACACCTGCGGCCGCCACTGGCATACGAGCGTCAGCGCCACCATCAGCACCGCGGACAGGAGCGCCGCCGCGCGGAACGTCTCGCGTACCCGGCCGAACTGGCGCGCGCCGAAATTCTGACCGGCCACCGCGGGAGCTGCGAACGCCAACGCCATCACCGGCAGGAACAGCGCCTGCATCACCCGCCCGCCGACGCCGAAGCCCGCTTGCGCCGCGGGGCCGAAGCCGCGGATCGCCCAGTAGATGACGCCGACGATCAGGAACATCATGAAGAATTCGCCGCCGGCGGGCAGGCCGACGTTGAGGATGCGGCGCACGACCGCGGCGCGCGGCGCCAGCATCGGGCGCTGCACCTTCACGTAGTGCTCGAGCCGCGCGAAGTAGACCCACAGAAACACCACGCCGGCGGCCACCGAAATGCTGCTCGCAAGTCCCGCCCCGGCCGTGCCGAGCGGGTAGTGAGTCCCCCAGCCGGCGATCAGCACCGGCGCGAGCAGGGTGTTGAGCAGCACGGTGAGCACCTGCACGACCATGGTTGGCTGCACGATGCCCGTGCCGCGCAGCGCCGAGCCGAGCGCGACCAGCGCGAACTGCAGCGCGAGACCGGGCGTGTAGTAGTAGAGGAAGGCGCTGCCTGCGGACGCGGTCGCGGCATCCGCCGCCATGGCGCGCACGTACAGGCCTCCGAGGAGCCAGCCGGCCAGCAGCGTCGCCACGCCGCAGATCGCCGACAGCGTCACCGACTGATTGAAGATGAGGTTGGCCTCCGCCTGGTCCTTACGACCCACCGCGTGCGAGACCAGCGCGACGGTGCCGACGCCCAGCATCTGCGTCAGGGCCATGATGACGAACATCGCCGTGCCGGCGGTGCTGACGCCGGCGATGGCCGCCTCCCCGAGGTGGGCCACGAAATACAGGTCCACCACCAGGTACAGGGTCTGAAACAGCATGCCGATGGCGATCGGCACCGCCATCGCGAGCAGCTGCCCGGTGATCGGGCCCTTGGTCAGGTCTTTCATGAAGTCCCCCCCGCCTTTTGAGGACGCCACATTAGATGAGGCGGGGCACGCTTGCCACGCGCTCAGCCGGCCCGCCGCGCGGGCGCCCATTCCGGGAGATTGGCCGCACGCGGCAATCCGTGGACAATTGCGCCCCCATGAGCGAATCCGCCCTGCGCCTGGCCGGCGTCCAAGCCGCGGGCCGCACCGCCGTCAGCATCCTTGCGGCCATCAGCTTCTGCCATCTGCTGAACGACATGATGCAGTCGCTGCTGCCGGCGCTGTACCCCATGCTGAAGAGCCGCTACCAGATGAGCTTCGGGCAGATCGGGCTCCTCACCTTCACCTTCCAGTTCACCGCCTCGCTGCTGCAGCCGATGGTCGGGGCGATGGCCGATCGCACTCCGCGCCCCTACTCTCTCGCCACCGGCATGGCGTTCTCGCTCGCGGGGCTGCTGCTGCTCGCCTTCGCGGGCAACTACGCGCTGCTGCTGGTCGCCGCGGCGCTCATCGGCACCGGCTCGTCGGTGTTTCATCCCGAGTCCTCGCGCGTGGCGCGCATGGCGTCCGGCGGCAAGCACGGGCTCGCGCAGTCGGTGTTCCAGGTCGGCGGCAACCTCGGCTCCGCCTGCGGGCCGCTGCTCGCGGCCTTCATCGTACTGCCCTACGGACAGACGAGCGTGGCGTGGTTCTCGGCGGTGGCGCTGCTCGGCATGTTCGTACTGTTCAACGTCGGGCACTGGTACAAGGCGCACGGCATCACTCGTCTCCAGCACGCGGCGCGCACGCGCCACATCGAGGCCTCGCCGCGCCGCGTGGCCGGCGCCATCGCCGTGCTGCTGGCGCTCATCTTCTCCAAGTATTTCTACCTCGCCAGCATCACGAGCTATTACACGTTCTATCTCATCGGCCACTTCCACCAATCGGTGCGCAGCTCGCAGCTGCACCTGTTCGTATTCCTCGCCGCGGCCGCGATCGGCGGCTTCGTCGGCGGCCCGATCGGCGACCGTATCGGAGCCAAGAAGATCATCTGGGTCTCCATCCTCGGCGTGCTGCCCTTCACGCTGCTGCTGCCGCACGCGAATCTGTTCTGGACCAGCGTGCTCACCGTGCCGATCGGACTCATCATCGCCTCGGCCTTTCCGGCGATCGTGGTCTACGCCCAGGACCTGCTGCCCGGGCGCACCGGCGCGGTAGCGGGCCTGTTCTTCGGGCTGGCCTTCGGCATGGGCAGCGTCGGCGCCGCGGTGCTCGGCAAGCTCGCGGACCACTACGGGATCGATGCCGTGTACCAGATCTGCGCTTTCCTGCCGCTCATCGGCCTGCTCGCCGGATTCCTCCCCGACGTCAAGCACCGCTCACCCTCGCCGGCATGAAGCTCATATCGCCGGGCCTGTTGGACGAGTTGGCGGCGGCGGCGGCGGCCAGCCCGCGCGGGCGAACCCATTACAACCTGCATGGCTCGGCGGCCGATCCGGTGCAGCGCTATCTGGTGGTCGCCGACCGCAGGTCGTATTTCCGCCCGCACCGTCATACCACCCGTGCCGAGCTGGCGCTCATCGTGCGCGGCGAGCTGGACCTCGTGCTGTTCGACGCAGCGCGCCGGGTCACGGCTCGCTACGGCTTCGGTGCGGGCGCGGGCAACATCGCCTACGAGAACGATCCGGGGATCTGGCATACCGTCGTCGTCCGCGCGGACGCCACCGCGTTCCTCGAGGTCAAGCAGGGGCCCTACGATCCCGCCACCGCTTCGGAGTTTGCCGACTGGGCGCCGGCCGAGGGCGACCCGGACGTCGCCGGCTTCCTCGAGTGGGCACGGCACGCGGCGCCGGGAGACACGGTGCCGGCACGCCGAGACGCGGCTGGCGACTAACGCTCGAGAAACGCCGCCAGATCCTTGCCACTCATGATCGTCTCGAGGTAACCGAAGGTCCCGGAGTCCTGCACCTCGCGCCCGGCGGCGTAGAGTCCGGTGATGGCGGCGCGGTACAACGAGGTGGACAGGCTGATGCGCCTCACCCCGGCGGCGGCGAGCTCCGCCACGCTGAAGGAGCGCCCGCGGATTCCGACCATGAAGTTGACCGGCTTCTTCACCGCGCTGCAGACGGCGCGCACCGCGGCGAGGTCCGGCAGCCCGGGAGCGAACAGCACGTCCGCCCCGGCGCGCTCGAAGGCCTGCAGCCGCCGCACCGTATCGTCGAGGTCGGGGCGGCCGTGCAGATAGTTCTCGGCGCGCGCCGTGAGCATGAACGGAAAGGGAAGCCCGCGGCCGGCTTCGGCTGCGGCCGTGACGCGCTCGACCGCGAGCCCGAGGTCGTAGATCGGCGCCCCCGGATGGCCACTCGCATCCTCGATCGACCCACCCACGAGCCCGACCGCCGCCGCCTGTCTGATGGTCTCGGCCACCGCCTCGGGCGAATCGCCGAAGCCCTGCTCGAGATCGGCCGAGACCGGCAGCGCGCAGGCGCCCACGATGACGCGCGCGTGCGCGAGCGCCTCGTCACGCGTCACCTGCCCGTCGAGCCTGCCGAAGGTGGCCGCGCACGCCGAGCTCGAAGTGGCGAGCGCCTCGAACTTCAGTCCCGCCATGACGCAGGCCGTGGCGCCGTCCCACACGTTGGGAATGACGAAGGCACCGGCGCGCTCGTGCAGCGCCCGGAAGCGCTCGGCTTTGGCGGACTGCGCGACGCTCACTGGGCGCCCTGCACGGCCAGCTCGACCTTCACGGTATCACCGGAATCGGGCCTGGGCGCCGCCTTGACGACGAACACGCGCGCCGGCTCGATCTGTCCGTCTGCGAGCAGCGCGTTGCGGATCGCCTCGGCGCGCCCGCGGCCGAGCGCCTCGAGATCCGTGTCCGGAATCTGCAGGTGCTGGATGAGTGCCGTCTCGAGATCGGCGATCGCGGCTTCGGAATCGGCCGGCTCCTTCTTCCTGCCTGCCTGCACGGCCTCGGCCGATGCGGGGAGCGGCGCGTCCTTGCCGAGATCCGCCCGGAACTGCTCGATCAGCAGCTGCAGATGCCTGGCGGGGTCCGCGAGCGCGAGCTGCGCGGACTCCTCCGGGTGTTTCCTGCCCTGGCGGGTGGCGGCCGCGCGCGCCGCGAGCTGCGCGTGCAGCCGGGCTTGCGCGAGCTGTGGCCGATCGAGGCCCGCCGAGGCAACGATCGGCACGTCGAGCTTCAGCTGCGGGCGCTCCTTCATCGCCTTGGTGAGTGCGGCGAGCTGATCCTTCGCCGGTGGGGCGAGCTCGGCGCTGCCCGGGGCGAATTCCACGATATTCACGTGCTCGCCGCCGCCGAACAGGTGGCCGAGGAGAGCGAAGGGCGCAGTCGCGGCCTTCACGATCAGATTCACGAACATCTTCCAGATGATCGGCGCGATCCTGAAGCTCGGATCGTCGAGCGAGCCCGACATGGGCAGCGGCAGATCGATCACGCCGTTACGGTCCTTGAGCAGCGCCACCGCGATCTTCAGCGGCAGGTGCATGGCCTCGGGACTCTCGACCCGGTCCCCGAGCTCGAGCTGATCGACGACGAAGTGCTGCGCCGCGCTCAGCTGACGCTGCTCGATCTTGTAGGACACGTCGACCGAGAGCTTGCCCTTTTCGATCCTGTAGCCGACAAAGTACCCCGAGTATGGATTGACGATGGTCAGATCGAGATCCTTGAAGCTGAGTGTCACGTCGGTATAGAGCGCGGCCGACAGCAGGTTCACCTCGCCCGCTATGCGCAGCGGTGAGTAGCTCGCGAGCTTGCCGTCGAGCTGCACGCGGGCGCGCGAGTTGGGATCCGACGACAATCCGGTTACGGCGCCGTTGAGCGCCTGCATGCCGAGCGCAAAGCTCGGCTTGATCCACAGATCGGTGTAATCCGCCGAGCCGTTGACCATCCGGACTGCGCCGATCGAGACCGGGAAGGGAGTGAGCGCAGCCGCAGGCGCCGCGGCTTTCGCTGCCGCTGCAGGCTTGGCCTTGCGAGCCCGCGCCCTGGGCGCAGGCGCTGCCTGCGGCGCGGCTGCCGCTGCGTCCGGGACGCTCGACGCGCCCGCGGCGCTTGCCACCGCGGCAGCGGGTTCGGCAGCCGGTGCGGCGCTTGCACCGGGCGCTGCCTGCGGGGGACTCGCCCCCGGAGGCGTCAGCACCTGCCTGATGTTCACGGTGCGGTCGGGCGCGATGATCATGCGCACGTAGGGCTCGAGCGCCGTGACGCTCCCGATGCGCAGGCTCGCCGGCCGCGAGCGGTAGCTCAGCTGCGCGACGCGCACATCCTTCCAGCGGATGAAGTCGTTCCTCAGCGCGTTGTCCACGGTGCTCAGGTCCGAGATGCGCGCCTCGCCTTTCACGCTCAGGGCTCCATCCGCGCGCCGCTCGAAGTCGCCGCGGGTGCCGAGCTCGCCCTTCAGCAGCGTCATCGAGGTGTACTTGCCGAGCAGCGGCTGCAGCGCCGCAAGGCCCAGATGCCCGGCCTCGATGTGGGCCATGACGGCGCCCGAGCCCGGCGCGACTCTCGCCTGCACTGTGACTTTGCCGGACGTGTTGACGGCCGTGTCGAGCTGGATGTCGAGCGTATCCTCCGGCCTCAGGTTGAATCCCGCGACATGAACGTTGAGGGGATCGAGCACCACGACCGCCGCCGGCTTCACCTGCCGATCCTCGGCCGACACCTTGAGGCCGGTGACGGAGATATCCGGCACCGACACACTCCAGGCGGAAGCCGGAGCGGCCGCCGCCGGTGACGGTGGGGCGGCGGGCGCGCCGCCGCCGGCAACCCGCGTGTCCGCCGCAGCGGCGGCTGCCGCCCCCGGAGCCGGTGCGGTGAGATCGAGGAGATTGAGCCGTCCCTCCTCGCCGAGCCATGACCGGATCTCACCGCCGGCGAGCTGTACCTTTGCGACCTCTACGGCGCGCCGGCCGAGATCGAGGCGCGTATCGTCGACCTGGATGTGCCCGAGGGAGATGTAATCGTCGGCTGCCCCGCGCGGCTTCACTCCGAGACTGGTCACGGTCGTGTTGTGGACGTCGACCTTGACGCCGATCGGGCCGGCACCGGCGGCGCTGACGTCGTAGTCGCCGCTCAGCGCGATGACGCCCGAGTCGATCTCGAACGGCACGCTCGCGGACACGTAGCTCCAGAGCGTGCGCGCCTTGAGATCCGTGATCGAGAATCTGCCGTGAGAGGCGAGCGGCGTGAGGCGCACGGTGCCGCTCCAGTCGAGCCGCTCGCCCTGCGGCGAGGCGGCCGCGAGCGTGTAGGCATCGTCGGTCGCCGCGGTGGTGCTGAAGTCGCGCAGCTCGAAGGCGATCGGCTTGAAGTCGGCGCGGAAGGGTGTCGGGCGCGTGCGGTCCTCGAAGGTGGTGCCGCCGTCGATAACGGCCAGGCGGCCGATGTAGAGGCGCATCGGGCCCGGCTTGTTCCCCGGATGCGGCGGCGGCGCCGCGAAGCCCTTGCCGAGATCAGCCAGGTTCAGCTCGCCGTTCGCGCGTATCACGGCCCGCACATACGGACGCTCGAGCACGATCTCGCCGAAGCTCGGCCCGAGACGCCACAGGCTTGCGAGCTGCAGGCCGACGCGCAGGCGGTCGAACGAGAGCATCGTCTGTCCGTCCGCGTCCGGGAGCGCAACCCCGGTGACCTCGAGGTTGAGCGTGAAGGGATTGAAGCGCAGATCCCCTATCGTGAGGATGCGGGCGTAGTGGGTACGCACGAAGTCGCCCGCGCCCTGGCGCGCGAAATGCGGCACGGCGAAAAAGCCCGCGATCGCATAGGCGCACACCAGCGCCGCGACGATGGCGAGTGCGATGAGACGTCGTCGGTAAGGGCCCACCCCGCGTCCTCGTCCTTCTTATGCGTCCATTCCCGGTCAGCCCGGGCGGGACGATCGCCGGCCATCGTAGTGCATCGATGGGGCGGGCAGTATGCGCGCTCACCCTCATAGCCGCGGCCGAATCCGGCATGGTAAATTTGCAACAATGAAGGGGGGAAGCGGCACCGCCGAATCCGTCGGCTCTCTCGATGTTGCGCTGGCCCACGCGAGCCGGCTTCTCGAGCGTACTCCGGCGCTCGCCGGGGAACAGGCGGCGGAGATTCTGAAGGTGGTTCCCGGCCACCCCGGCGCTACGCTTATCCTCGGCATCGCGCATCGCACCGGGCTCGACCCCGCAGCAGCCCTCAAGCTGCTCGAGCCACTCGCGCGGGGGCAACCGCGTTGGGCCGCCGCCCAGTACGAGCTCGGCCTGACTCTCGCGGCGCTCGGACGGGGCGAGGAAGCTGTCGCGGCCCTGCAACACAGCGTGCAGCTCGACCCCGGCCAGCCCGATGCCTGGCGGGCGCTGGCCGATCACCTCACCACCATCGGCGACGATGCCGGAGCCGAGGCGGCACGCGCGCGCTTCCTCAAGGCGTCGGCCCGCGATCCGCGCCTGCTGGCCGCGGGCGCGGCGCTGTGCGAGAACCGCATTCCGGCCGCCGAGGCGCTGCTGCGGCAGCATCTCACCGAGCATCCGACCGACATCGCGGCCATCCGCATGTTCGCCGAGGTCGCCGCGCGCCTCGGACGGTACCAGGATGCCGAGAACCTCCTGACGCGCTGTCTGGAGCTCGCGCCCGCCTTTCACGGTGCCCGTCACAACTATGCGGTCGCGCTCTTCCGCCAGGGCAAGCACGCCGCGGCGCTCCCCGAGGTCGAGCGGCTGCTCGCCCTGGACGCGCACAACCCGAACTACCGCAGTCTGCACGCGGCAGTACTGGCCGGCATCGGCGAGTATCGGCGCGCCATCGAGGTCTACCAGCAGGTGCTGGCGGAATATCCCCACCAGGGCAAGATCTGGCTGAGCTACGGTCACGTACTGAAGACCGCCGGACAGACGGCCGACGGCATCGGCGCGTATCGCCGCGCGCTCGAGCTCGAGCCGCGCCTCGGCGAGGTGTGGTGGAGTCTCGCCAATCTCAAGACCTATCGCTTCGATGCCGCGGACGTCGCGCAGATGCGCACGCAGCTCGCGCGCGGGGATCTCGCCCCCGAGGACCGTTATCACCTGCAGTTCGCGCTCGGCAAGGCCCTCGAAGACCAGCAGCACTATGCGGAATCGTTCCGGCAATATCGCGATGGCAACGCCCTGCGGCGCAGCCAGATCTACTACGACCCCGAGCGCATCCGCGGACACGTCGCCCGCTCGAAGTCCTTCTTCACGCGTGAGCTGCTGGAGGAGGCGCGGGGCGCGGGTGCCCCGGCCGCCGACCCGATCTTCATCGTCGGACTGCCGCGGGCGGGCTCGACGCTCATCGAGCAGATCCTCTCGAGCCACTCCCAGGTCGAGGGCACCATGGAGCTGCCCGATGTGCCGATGCTGGCGCACGGCGTCGGACTGGAGTCGAACGAAGGCGGCCCGCGCTACCCGGAAGTTCTCGGTACGCTGCCGCGCGAGCGCTGGCGCGCGCTCGGCGAGGAGTATCTGGCACGCACCCGCATTCAGCGCAAGAGCGGGCGGCCGTTCTTCATCGACAAGCTGCCCAACAACTTCCTGCACGTCGGTCTCATCCACCTGATGCTGCCCAATGCACGCATCATCGATGCACGCCGGCATCCGCTCGGCTGCTGCTTCTCGGCCTTCAAGCAGCACTTCGCGCGCGGGCAGAATTTCACCTACGACCTCGCCGAGCTCGGCGCCTACTACCGGTCCTACGTCGAGCTGATGGCGCACTTCGACGCCGTGCTGCCCGGCCGGGTGCATCGCGTGTTCTACGAGCAGATGGTGGCCGACACCGAGGGCGAAGTGCGCCGGCTGCTCGAATACTGCGGCCTGCCGTTCGAGCCCGCCTGCCTGCGCTTCTACGAAACCGAGCGGGCGGTGCGCCCCGCGAGCTCCGAGCAGGTGCGGGTGCCCATCTATCGCGACGGCGTCGAGCAGTGGCGCCACTTCGAGCCGTGGCTCGGGCCGCTGCAGCAGGCACTCGGCGCGGTACTCGACCAGTATCCGCAAGTACCGCCGTTCGCGGACGGACGAGGGTTGAGCGATTCATCACTACGACCTGACACATAACGACATCGAGGGGAGCGCGCCATGCAGAGGAGCCGAACACGCAAGCTGGAGAGGATGACTGCCCGGACGCGGCCGATGCACGCCGCGCGCGCCGGCAGCGCACTGCGGCAGACGCCAATCGCCGCCGCCATCATGGCCGCCGTATCGCAGGTGCACGCCGCCGACACCAGCAACGCGGCGGCCGGCGGAGGACTGGAGGAAATCGTGGTGACCGCCGAGAAGCGCACCGAGAACCTGCAGGACGTGCCGATCAGCATCACCGCGCTCGGCACGCAGAAGCTGCAGGACCTCGGCGTGCAGAACTTCGACGACTACGTGAAGTACCTGCCGAGTATCGCCTACCAGACCGGCGGACCGGGCTTCGCCAAGATCTACATGCGCGGCGTGGCGAGCGGCGACAACGCCAACCATTCGGGCCCGCTGCCGAGCGTCGGCGTGTACCTCGACGAGCAGCCGGTCACCACCATCCAGGGACCGCTCGACATCCACATCTACGACATCGAGCGCGTCGAGGCGCTCGCCGGCCCGCAGGGTACGCTCTACGGCGCGAGCTCGGAGGCCGGCACGGTGCGCATCATCACCAACAAGCCGGACCCTTCGGGCTTCAAGGCGGGTTACGACCTGGAAGGCAACACGGTTCGCGGCCAGACGGGTTACGTCGCCGAGGGTTTCGCCAACATTCCGCTCTCGAGCTCCGCCGCGGTCCGGCTGGTCGGCTGGATGGAGCACGACGGCGGCTACATCGACAACCGCCCCGCCACCATCTCGTACCCGAGCGATGGCTGTCTCTCGAACTTCAGCCCGCCGGCCGCCGGCTGCCAGCAGTCGCCGGTGCTGGCGAAATCGCGCTTCAACCCGACGGATACCTACGGAGGCCGCGCGGCGCTGCGCGTCAATCTCGGCGACAGCTGGACTGTCACCCCGACGTTCACGGGACAGAGTACCCGCATGGACGGCACCGCCTTCGTCGACCCCTCGATACCGGGACACCTCACGGCGGAGCGCTTCTACCCGGATTCCATCTCCGACCAGTGGTGGCAGGCGGCGCTCACGGTCGAGGGTCACTTCAGCAACTTCGACGTCACCTATGCCGGCGGCTATCTGCGCCGCAACGACCATACGGTGTCCGACTACAGCGACTATTCGCTCCTCTACGACCGGCAGACGACCTACATCGCCTACTTCGAGTCCAACGTCGCTCCGGTCGCCGGCCACACGATCAACCCGTCGCAGTGGATCAACGGCCGCGACCAGTACCGCAAGATGAGCCACGAGCTGCGCATCGCCACGTCCAAGGACAATCCGCTGCGCTTCATCGGCGGCCTCTTCTACGAGCGCCAGGAGCACTACATCACGCAGGACTACATCATCGACGAGCTGCCGACCTTCCAGTCGGTCACCGGCTGGCCGCAGACCTTCTGGCTCACCAACCAGATCCGCGTCGACCGCGACTATGCGGTGTTCGGCGAGCTGAGCTATGACCTGACGCCGAAGCTCACCGGAACCGTCGGCTACCGCTTCTTCCGCTACGACAACTCACTCGACGGCTTCTTCGGCTTCGGACTGAACAATCCCTACGGCTCACATACGGGCGAAAAGGCACGAACCTACCAGCCGGACGGTACGCCCAACGCGGACGGCACCGGCTGCATCAAGCCCGGGATTCTCGGCGGACCGTGCGTCGACCTGTCGCGCGAGGTAGAGAAGGACGGCTCGACGCCCAAATTCAACCTCACCTACAAGTTCGACAAGGACCACCTGGTCTATGCGACCTTCTCCAAGGGCTTCCGGCCCGGCGGCGTCAACCGCCGTACCCAGGCGCCGCCGCTGCCGCCGCTCGCGACTTACGAGCCGGATTACCTGTCGAACTACGAGCTCGGCTGGAAGACGAGCTTCATGGACAATCACCTGCGCTTCAACGGCGCACTGTTCTGGCAGGACTGGCGCAATTTCCAGTTCGGATTCCTCGGCCAGAACTCCTTCACCATCGTGCGCAATGCGAGCGCGGCGCGCATCAAGGGCGCCGAGCAGCAGCTCGAATGGACCCCGGTGCAGGGGCTCGACCTCACGCTGGGCGCGACCGAGCTCGATGCCAAGCTCACCCAGGACTTCTGTCTGGACGTCGACGCCAACGGGCTGCCGCTGCCGCTCGCGACCTGCCCGGCTTCCGATGCAGCCCCGGCCGGCACGGCGCTGCCGATCGTGCCGACCTTCAAGGGGAACATCACGGCGCGCTATACGTGGACGCTCCCGAGTGACGTGACCGCCCATGTCCAGGGCGACCTCGCCTACCAGACCGGCACCCGCTCGGAGCTCGTGCCCTTCGACAATTCCCTGATCGGCGATCAGAGCGCCTATGGCGTGCTGGACCTGCTGGCCGGGATCGCCAAGGGTAATTTCACCCTGGAGGTGTTCGCCAACAACGCGCTCGACAAGCGGGCCGACACCTACCGCTTTGCCGAGTGCACCGTGCAGCTCGCCGGCACTCCGGTGTGCGGCCTGAAGCCGATGGCGATCATCAACACTCCGCGCACCATCGGCATCCGGTTCGGGCAGCGTTTCTAGCCGATGAGCCAGGTGACGCGGTGCGCACGCAAGTGCGCACCGCGCCCTGCCTGCCTTGAGCCGCGTCAGCGATCGCGATCATGATCCCCGTGGTCGTGGTCGCGATCATGATCGCCGCGCTCGTGGTCACCCCGGTCTTCATCGTGATGCCCGTGGCCGTGGTGCTCGTGCCCGTGCTCGCGCTCCCAGCGCTCGCGGTCGAAGCCCGGCTCGTATTCCGCCGATCTCACGAAATACACCGGGCGGTTGCAGGCATTGTACTCATGACAGTGCTTGCGCCAGTGCTTCGCGTGCCCCGGCGGCACGTGCAGGTAGATCGGCTCGACCGGCGGCCCTCCCACCATCACGGGCGGCGGCTGCACGATCATCGGCTGCTGGTATACCACCGGGGGCGGCGGCGCGTTGCCGATCACCACCTGGCCGTAGACGCCGGGCACCACCTGGCCGGTGATGACGGCATTGACGCTGACGTTCTGCGCCTCGGCGCAGGTCGCGGCGCCCGTCAGAGCCGCCACGCCCAGGATCGAACAAAGGGTTCGCATTGGATCACTCCTCGAGAGCCGATGGCTCGCTGAAACGCGTAGGGATTATGGCGCCGTTCGCCGTGCTCATGACACCCCGCGGCCGCTGAACGGGTTCTGAACGGCCGCCGGGGCAGCCGCGCCGACGCGCGTCAGCCGGCGTACGGCTCGATCAGACTCGCATCGTTCGGCAGGCGCGGGTTGTTGACACGGCGGTCGACCTTCCAGCCTGCCATGAGGTCATCGGGATAGGGCTTGAGCGCCGCCTGCGCCTCGGGTTTGCCACCGGCGAGCCAGGCGTCGTGATCCTCCTCGGCCAGAACCGCCGGCATGCGCTGCTTTTCGTTGTGGATCCCGGCGAGCAGCCGGTTGGCGGGCACCGTGATCAGCACGCAGGAGTGGATCCACGTGCCGTCGGCGCGCCGCGAGCGATCCCAGAGTCCGGCGACGCCAAACACCTCGCGGTCGGCGAGCTGCAGAAAGAACTGATCGCGCGAGCCGTCCTCGTTCACGTGCGGCTCATAGAAGCCGCCCATGACGAAGATGCAGCGCTGGTCGCGCTGCCAGGCATCGCGATAGCTCGGCGCGGTCGCCATACGCTCGACCGTGGCGTTGATGGTGGAGGCTTTGAGCGGCACCCCGTGGGCCCAGAAGGGGATGAGGCCCCAGCGCATCAGCGCCGCGGTGCGCTCGCCCTGATGCAACACGGCTACCGGCACCTGCTCGCTCGGCAGCACCCGGTAACTCGGCGGATATTCCCAGCGTCCGCGCCGGATGCCGAGCGCGCGCTCGGCCTTGGCCGCCTGCGCGAGGATGTACTTACCGCACATGAGCTTGGGGAGTGCCGGACCTGCAACCAGTACGGCGCGCAATGTAACACTGGTTGGACGCGCAGCGGGCTTCCTCGCCACACTGCGCCATGCTCCCGTGGAATTCGATCGAGCGGCTGCGCGATCACTTCGGCGATTATGTGATCGTCGTGACCTGCCGCCACTGCCGACACTCACGCGAGCTGACGCCGGCATTTCTGGCGCGTCACAGCCGCGCCGGCTGGGATGAGCCGGTCGCGAAGATCATCGCCAGATTCCGCTGCCGCTGCGGCAAGAAGCTCGTCGACGTGCACGTCGGCTTCAACAGGAAGCCGCGTGGCTGGGTGAAGAACCCTTCGTGAGCGCAACCGCGACCGCCACGGCAGGCAGGCACCGGGGACGTGTCCGGCCGCCGCAGGTGGCCGGGGGTACTAGCGCGCCACCTCGAGTATCTTCGCGATTCTCGTTTCCGCGTCCGTGCGGATCTTGAACTCCACGCGCCGTGAGCGCGCTGCGTCCTCGTGCCCGGAAGGATCGAGAATCGGCCTCGACGAGGACAGCCCGTTCGCGGTCACCAGGCGCCGCAGCCAGTCGACGTCGCCGCGCACCGGCGGCAGCGCCAGCACATAGAGCAGAGTCGACCGGGTCCGCGCCTGCGACAGCTCCATGTTGTGCAGATAGGCGTCGTCGGGCGATCTGGCGCCGATCCAATCCGACGACGTATGTCCCTCGATGCGCACCTCGCTGATCGCAGAGCTGAACTGCGGCGACGTCAGGATCCTCACGTAGCGGGGAATGAAGTCGTTCAGAATCTGCTTGAAGGCCGGCTTCAGCTCACTGCTGCCCTCGGCGAACAGAATTTCGGGCTCCGAGAAACGGATGGTCAGATCCTGCTTGATGAGCTGGGCGTGCCAGCGCGGCAGATCCGGAGAGAACTCCCGGCGCAGTGCCTCGTACAGAGCGTCGCGGGTGTCGTTGTAGGCAACGGCGACCGTCTTGATCTTGTCGGCGTCGGCCTCTACCTCGACCATGTAGCACACCGCGATCAGCAGGAACATGACCATGAGCCCGGTCATCAGATCGCTGAGCGGAATCCAATGAGCCTCCGATGCCGCGCTGCGATCCGCGGACAGAGTGTCGCTCACTGCTATGCCCTCGTGGCCTCGAGGGGCTTGGCCGCATGGCGCGACTCGGCACCGTGCGGCTCGGGTTGCCGCTCGGCGCCCTGCCGCCCGCGGGCGATCATCTGCACGATCTTCTTCTCTATGACCGGCAGGCCCTCTTCCACCTCGATGATCAACCCGGACAGAAGCATGAGCGCCCGGGCGAGCTGCTCGCTCTGGCTGTTGAGCGTGCCGACGATGCCCTGCAGCGAACGGGCCGCGGCGGCGAATTCGGAGGTCATGTTCACGACATCCGTGAAGCGCATGGTGGCTTCGGTCATGCTCTCCCGGGTCGCGGTCTCCTGGGCTATCGAGGCCTCGAGCTGCTTCTCGTATTGGGCCTGCCAGGTGACGAGCCGCGCGACGGCGGCGTTCAACTGCCTGAAGTTGTCGCCGAACTGCTCGTTGATCTTCGCGTTGAAGTCCCGCACCACCACCGACAGTCCGTCGACCAGGGCCTTGGTGCTGGACTCTGCAAAGCTCTCCTCATGCCGGTCGAACGCTTCGGTCAGCCTGTCGAGCCGATCGTTACCGTCCGCGACCGACCGGTCGAGCTGCACCAGCAGACGGGCCAGGTCGTCGACGCCCGATCCCTCGTGCGCGCCCGTTGCCGCGACGGGGGCGTCGCCCAGGAGCGCGACCCGGATCTTGAGCGTGAGCGCCCAGAATATTCCGACCACGGACGACCAGAACGCCGTACGGATTCCCTGCAACAGCTGCGGGACGCTGCCGCGAACGTCGTGCGGATCGAAATGCAGCAGCCCGAAGGCGATGCCCGCGAAACAGAAGAATATGCCGAGGGTCGTGAGGATCGTGGGACCCAGCGCGGTGGTGCGGCGTGACCACCTGAGGTGGAGCACCAGGCCGATCGACGAGATCAGCGCGATGGAGAACAGCGTAAAGGCGCTGAAAGACTCCCAGACGTGTTCCATCCCATCTCCTGCGAGGCGTCATGCGCGGGTCAGGCAGCCCCGCGGCAGCTCGTCCCCCGGAGACTGCCTGTCTCGGCACCACACTGGCAGACGGGACTTGGGTTACTGACGAGGGGTGCATGAGCCGAACGGCACATGGAAGGGGGGACCAGGGGCTGAAGCGTGGCGCACTATGGCGACAGTGCCCCCGCGATCGCCCGCGCAGCTAGCGGGCCGCCGGGCTCCGCGGCGCAGCAACCGCTCCCGGGGCGCCCGGTCCCCAGAAGTCCCGCTGGATGATGCGGTAGAGCGCCGCCGTCAGGCGCTCCCCGTCCGGGCGCACCATGTGCGACCACTCGGGAAGATAGTAGCCCTGCACGTCCGGGCGCAGCTCCGGGTAATCCTCGAAGTGGATCCCGGGAGCACCCGTCGTGGCGAGCAGCACGTCCCAGGTGGACGCGCGCGGAAACACGTGGTTCTCGAAGGCCAGGTACTCTCCGGTGCTCGGCATGCGTACGAACAGCACCCTGACCCCGCGCGCTTTGAGCCTGGCGACGGCCCTGGCGGCCCGCTCGATCTGCTCATGCGCCCCTTTGGCGATCTCCTCGGGTGTCGGATCGTCGTCCGAGGGAACGAAACCCTCACGCCAGATGTTGCGCGCGATTTCGCGATACACCGGATCGTCGCCAACCTTGCTCCACAGGTGCGTGTTGCGATCGGACTCGGTATCCGCGAGTTTGCGCACCTCGGTGAACCAGCGCTTGCCCGGGCGCGCCGGCCAGGGCTGGCGTGCGAGCACGGTCTTGAGCGCGAAGTCGGGATCGTCGAAGGCGAAGTAAGGCTCGAGCAGATGCATCGACAACCACTGGCCGACGCGCTGCGAGGGCGACTCCTTGTGCACATAGGAGAGCACCCCGCTGCGATACTGATAGCCGGAAAAGAACAGATCGGGAGCGACGCCGACGAGCACCTGCCCGGTGAAGCGCGGATCGTCGGCAAGATCATCGAGGAAAGGCAGTGGTGAGGTGCCCTCGATGGCGAGCTGGATCGGGCGCCGGCCGGCCAGGCGCTCCCACACCGGAAGCTGGATGTCGAAGAACACGCGTGAGGCCCCGAGGAGCACGGTCGCATTGCCCTCGCCCGCGTCGATCCGCCGGCGCTGTATCGCCCACAGGCCATAAGTGTTGGTGATGCTCGGTCGCACCCCGTACGCGCGCCAGTACGCCTCCCAACCCGCGAGCAGCAGCGCGCAGAGGACGAGCGCGCCGACGAAGATCCGGCCCCAGGGCCGCTCCGGCACCGGCCGCACCGGCACCGGCTGCGCGATCCCCGGCCGGTCGGCGGCGGTCTGGCGCGCGTAGCGATCAGCTGCGGGCGGCGCGGTCAGCTCAGCGCGGCGCAGAAGTCGCTCCCGTGTGCGCTCCCCAGAAATCGCGCTGAATCACTGCGTACAGGGCGACCGTGTAGCGCTCCGCCTCCGCGCGGGTCATGTGCGACCACTCCGGCAGGTAATAGCCCTGCAGCTCCGGGTAGTCCTGGAAGTGCAGCCCGGGCGCACCGCTCGCGGCGAGCAGCACCTCCCACGTCGTCGCGCGCGGGAACAGCCGCGTCTCGTACCTGAGGTACTCCCCGTCGCTCGGTGAGCGCAGGAACAGCACCTGCACGCCGCGCGCGCGCAGCTTCGCGACCGCCCTGGCCGTACGGTCGATCTGCTCCTCGACGGTCCTACGGAGCTCCGCCGGCGGCGGATCCGCTGCCGGCTGGAAGCGTTGACGCCAGATGTTGCGCGCCAGCTCGCGGTATTGCGGGTCGTCCGCCACCTTGCTCCACAGGTGAGTGTTGCGATCCGCCTCGTGGTCGGAGAGCTTGCGCACCTGGGTGGGCCAGAGTCTGCCCGGTCGCGGCGGCCAGGGCTGACGGGCGAGCACGGTCTGGAGTGCGAAATCCGGGTCGTCGAAGGCGAAATAGGGCTCGATCAGGTGCATCGACAGCCACTGACCGATGCGCTGGGACGGCGACTCTTTGCGGGTATAGGCGAGCGCGTCGACGTGCAGGCCGAATCCCTGGAAGAACACCTGCGGATCGACGCCGATGATCAGCCGTCCGGTGAAGTGCGGATCGGCGGCGAGATCCTCCACGAACTTGAGCGGCGACGTCCCTTCGAATGCCAGCTGGATCGGGCGGTATCCGGCGAGCCGCTCCCAGACCGGCAGCTGGATGTCGAAGAATGGGCGCGAGGATCCCGCGATCACCGTCGCATTCCCCTCGCCCATATCGATGCGGTGGCGCTGCAAGGCCCAGAGGCCGCTGTTGCTATTGATGCCCGGGGTGACGCCATAGGCGCGCCAGTACGCCTCCCACCCGGCGAGCAGCGCCACGAAGATCAGTGCCGCGCCGAGCAGGATCCTCCCCCAGGGCTGCTCCGGCACCGGCCGCGCCGGGACCGGTTGCGCGATCCCGGGACGATCCGCCGCGGTTGCGCGCGCGTAGCGATCGGGTGCGTTGCGGCCCGCAGCGGCGCGCGGCAGCGCCAGCGCGCCCTCAGAACTGGAAGTAGATGAAGGCACTGCCTGCCCCCTGGGCAATGACGATCGCGAACGCGAGCAGCGCCCACACGATACTGACGAGCGCCGCGGGCGCACGCGCGATCACCGATTCGAGCGTACGGCCGCGCATCAACCAGTGCGTCACCACCATGCCACCGACGATGAGCAGTACGCTCAGCAGGCTGAAGGTGTCGAGAATCGGCTTGACGGTCCCGCTCTGCCCGAACATGCCACGCAGCACCACCCAGGCCTTGGCGAAGGTCTTGGCGCGGAAGAACACCCAGGTAACGTTCACCAGCGCGTAAGTGAGGATGCCGAGTGCCACGAACACGAGGGGCCCGGGCCGATAGTTGGCGAAGCGCGCCCGCAGGCCACGCTCGGCCGCGAGATACAACCCGTGCAGCCCTCCCCAGGCGACGAAGGTCCAGCTCGCTCCGTGCCAGAGCCCGCCGAGCAGCATCGTGGCCATGAGTGCCGCATAAGTGCGGCGGGCGCCGTGGCGATTGCCGCCGAGCGGGATGTACAGGTAGTCGCGCAGCCACGAGGACAGCGTGATGTGCCAGCGCCGCCAGAAGTCGGAGAAGCCGACCGCCGCGTAGGGAAAGCGGAAGTTGTCCGGCATGGCGAAGCCGAGACACAGCGCCGCGCCGATCGCGGTGGTGGAGTAGCCGGCGAAGTCGCAGAAGATCTGGCCGCTGAAGGCGAGCGTCGCGGCCCAGGCGTCGAGCGTCCCCGGCACCTTGTCGCCGTCGTAGACGCTCTCGGCGACGTGCGCGAGGAAGCTGTCGGCGAGCACGACCTTGTTGAAGAGGCCGATGGTCATGAGCGCGAGTCCGTAGCGCAGCTGCTGCGCGTTGGCGCGGCGCGGCGTCTCGAACTGCGGCACCAGCTCGGTCGGCCGCATGATGGGGCCGGCGACCAGATGCGGGAAGAAGGTCACGAACAGCGCGTAGTCGAGCAGGTTCTGCGCCGGCAGCGCGCGCCGCAGGTACACGTCGAGCGTGTACGACATGGTCGCGAAGGTATAGAAGGAGATGCCGACCGGCAGCACGATGTCGTAGTGCGCCGGGTGGTAGGCGACGCCGAGCGCGGACATCACGCTCGTGAAGTTGTCGAGCAGGAACTGCCCGTACTTGAAGTACCCGAGCATCCCGAGGTTCGCCACCACCGACAGCAGCATCCACGCGTGGCGCGCGGCCTGACGGCGTGCCTTGACGAGTCCCTGCGCCGCGTACCAGTCGACCACCGTCGATACCCACAGCAGGATCACGAACGGCGGATTCCATGCCGAGTAGAACAGGTAGCTCGCGCCGATCAGATTGATCTTCTTCGTGGTCCAGCCGAACGGCAGCGAGTGCATGACGAGCACGCACGCGAAGAACGCGATGAAAGTGAGAGAGTTGAAGACCATACGGCAGCGGCCCGCTTCATGCGCGGGTCTTCGGGCCTTTCGGTGGATCCCCCCGGGGCGTCTCGGGGGAATCATGCCTCAGCCGGGCGAGGCGGCGCAACGGGGAGAAACACCCCTCATGCGCCGATCAGTCGGCCGCGGCGGCGGATCCGGTCGGCGGCTTGCGGTACCAGGCCAGGTAGACGAGCGCCAGGCAGGCGAGGAAGGGAACGCCGAACACCAGCGTCAGGCGGAATGCCGGCGTGAACAGCGTCGTGATCAGCACCGCCGCCATGAGCCCTGCGCCTAAGAGGGTCGTGCCGGGAAAGCCGATCATGCGGAACCGCGGCGGCGGCGCGCCGCTGCGCTCGCGCGTGCGCCGGAAGCAGTAGTGCGTAACGAAGATCATCATCCAGGTGAACAGCGCGCCGAAAGACGAGATCGCCACCATGAGTAGGAACGATCTGTGCGGCGCGAACACGCTGAGCGCGGCGGCGAGCGCGATGCCGAGACTCGAGAGCAGCAGCGAGTTGAGCGGCACGCCGCGGGCGCTCAGGGCGCCGAAGCGCCGCGGGGCGTGGCCGGCGCGCGCCAGGCTGAACATCATGCGCGTCGTGATGTAGAGCTGGCTGTTCATGGCCGAGAGCGCGGCAATCAGGATCACGAAGTTGAGAACGCCGGCGGCGCCCGGCACGCGCAGTGCACGCATCACCTTGACGAACGGACTCTCGTCGATGCCCGCCGCCGTCCAGGGCACGATCGCCAGCACCAGCGCCAGCGTCAGCAGGTAAAAGAGCACCAGCCGCACGACCGTCGAGCGGAATGCGCGCACCACCGCGATCTCGGGGTGCGCCGCCTCCCCGGCCGCGACCGCGATCATCTCGATGCTGAGGTAGCTGAAGATCGCCATGATCACCGCCACCCACGCGCCCCACGCGCCGTGAGGGAACAACCCGCCGTGCGCGACATAATTGTGAAAGCCGACGCCCGCGGTGCCGCCGGCGACTGCCGGCGCCCGCAGCAGCATGTAGCCCGCCAGGGCGATGAACATCACGATGGCCGCCACCTTGACCGCCGAGAACCAGTACTCGATGGCGCCGAAGACGCCGACGCTGAGCGCGTTGACCGTGATGAGCAGCGCCGAGAACGCCACGATCCACAGCCAGCCGGGCGGCGCAGGAAACCAGTAGTGCATGTAGAGCGCCACCGCAGTCACCTCGGTACCGACCGCGAGCACGATGCAGGTCCAGTAGGCGTAGCGCACCAGGAAACCGGCCAGCGGTCCGACGTAGTGCTCGGCGTAGGCCCCGAACGAGCCCGAGGTGGGGTGGGCGACGGTCATCTCGGCCAGGCACCCCATGAGCAGCAGCGCGATCAGCGCGCCGATTGCGTAGCTCAGCAGCACTGCCGGGCCGGCCAGACTGATGGCAAAGCCGCTGCCGAGGAACAGCCCGGTACCGATGGCGCCGCCGATGGCGATCATGCTCATGCGGCGCGCGCTCAGCGTACGCTTGAGGCCGTGCTCGCGTGCGATGACGTGGTCGAAGCTGTTCGGGTCGCTCACGGGCACCGCAAAGTCTACACTTCTCCCTCATGCAACCAACGCCCCTGCGGCGGCGCCTGGCGCTGCTCATCCTCTGCTCGCTGTGCGCCGCAACCGCCCGCCCGCTGTCGGCGCAGCTCGCGGCTCTCAGTTCCAGGGACGCAGCCGGCGGGCTGCGCGCCGCGCTGTCGCAGGGTATCGGCACCGCGGTGACGCAACTCGGAGCGAACAACGGCTTTCTCAACGACCCGAAGGTCGCCATACCCCTGCCGCCGGCGCTCGAGAAAACGGAGCGCGCGCTGCGCATGGTCGGCATGAGCGGTCAGGCGGACGAGCTCAGGGTGACCATGAATCACGCCGCCGAGCAGGCGGTGGCCCAGGCGAGGCCGGTGTTCGCAGATGCGCTGCGGCGCATGACCCTCACCGACGCCAGGGCAATCCTGACCGGCGGGGACGATGCGGGGACGCAGTACTTCCGCCGTGCCACCAGCGCGCAGCTCACCGGGAAATTCAAGCCGATCGTCGCCGCCGCCACCGCGAGACTGAAGCTCGCATCGCAGTACGATGAGCTCGCGGGCCGGGCCGCGCAGTTCGGGCTCATCTCCCCGCAAGAAGCGAACCTCGACGATTACGTCACCGCCAGGGCGCTCGACGGTCTCTTCAGCCGCATTGCCGACGAGGAGCGCGCCATCCGCAAGGACCCGCTCGCGCAGGCGAACTCGCTGATCAGGAAGGTGTTCGGCGCGCTGTAAGTGCCCCCGGCGCAGCCCGCAGCGCTCTGCCCCTCAGTAGCTCGCGGCCGCGCGCACCGTGCTCGCGGGCTTGTTGAGGTCGGCGAGCAGCTCCGGCGCAACGATCGCGAGCGGCGTCGTGCCGTAGGAGAGCAGCCGGTCGTGGAAATCGCGGAGCGATCCTTCCGCGCCCGTGCGCCGCAGGTACTCTGCCAGCAGGTTCTCGATCTGCAGCCTGCCGACCGAGTAGGCGATGACATAGCCGGGGCGGGTGGCGATGCCGGCGACCGCGGCTTCGGCCTGCTCCCGGGTGAATCCGGTCTCGGCGGCGAAGAACTCCACGGCGTGCTCGTAGGTCCACTCGCCGCCGGCAAGCTTCGGATCCACGACCGCGCGCGCGCCGCGCACGCGCTCCCAGCGTGCGACGTCGAGGCGCCCGTCGAGGTCGTCGCCATAGAGCCCGAGGCGCACGAACATCTCCTCGCCGTAGAAGGCCCAGCCTTCGGCGAACGTGCTGCTGAACTGGATGCGGCGCACGAAGTCCGGGTGGCGCTTGGCTATCGACAGCTGCATGAAGTGGCCGGGCAGCGCCTCGTGCGCTGCGGTGGAGAGAATCCGGTCGCGGTCGAAGTCTTCGTTCATGTCGAGCCGCGCGGCCGCCTCCGCCAGCGACTTCGGCGGAGTGATGTAGTAATAGCCGGTGGTCGACAGCGAGAACAGCCGCGGTGGATTCATCGAGGCCCCGGGCGACACCGGCTGCAGGAACGCCGGCGTCTCCACGATCTGCATGCTGCCGAGCCAGGCCGGAATGGTCACCAGGTCCTGATCGGTCACGAACTTGCGCAGCTGCGCGATGCAGTCACGGTAGTAATCGATGAGCGCGGCGCCCCCCGGCGCGAGGCCTCCGCCGCTCGGCGCGCCGAGCGCCACGCCGCGGCGCTGCGCCACCTGCCGTACCCAGGCCTCCTCGGCCCAGCCGTGGGCGAGCTCGTCCTGCGCGATGCGTTCGACGTCGCCCGAGTCGTAGGGCAGCAGCTGCTCCTCCTTGAGCATGCGGTCGTAGGCCGCGCGGCCGATGGCGTAGTTCTCCGGCCACGAAGCCAGGTGAGCCTCGATGTGCTGTCCGGTCCTGGCGATCGCAGCGAGCGCCACATCGCGCGCGCGCACGAACGCGCCGTATTCGCGCGAGTGGGCGCCGAGCTGGGTGCGCGCGGCCTCGGTGAGCGCGCCCTTGAGAAACTCCGGAGCGCCCGCGAGCTGCTTCGCGCCGACGACTCCGTAGAGGTGGCCCGGCGTGGTCGCGAGCCGCTCGGCGGCCGCGATGTAGGCCGGCGCACCGGCCAGGCGCCGGGCGATATCCTCCCAGGCGCGCTTGAGGTCGGCGGCCGTGGCGCCCTCCTCGCCCACGACCGGCAGATGCTCGAACTGCACGAATATCACGCTGACGATGCCGTTGGCGCCCTCGGCGTAGTCCCTGCGATCGCTCTGATAGACCAGCAGTTCATTGAGGCTGCGGGTGAGGTCGGCGCGCAGCAGCGTGGCGTCATCGCGGTCCACGAGCGCCGTCCGCGCATCGAAGCCGGCCGCGATCGCGTCCAGGCGGCTCTGCCATTCCCGCAGGCGCTGTACCTGAGCGGCGCGGAACGCCTCGCTGGGCGACTGCAGCTCGCCGTCGTGGCCGGGGATGCCGAGGTAGGTGGCCGTCATGGGGAATATGGCGGCCGTCGTGTAGGTGATGTCCTGAGCGAGACTGACGAGTTCCTCATGCGAGGTCTGCGCCTGTGCCACGCCGGCGGCGAGCGCGGCGCACGCGGTGAGCGCCGGGATCCGGGATGCTTTCATGGCCGGCGATTATGCTTCAGCGGCGTGCGGGGCGCCGCTGCCGGACGCCGAGCCAGGCCGCGCCGGCGAGCAGCGTGATCCAGTCGCAGCAACCTCCGCCGCCACCGCCGCCGCCGCTGCCCGGCGGGGCGGAGATCGTCAGCTGCGCGGAACCCGTCGCGCCGGCACCGGCGGCCGAGACAGCGGTAATGGTCACGGTCGCGGGCATCGGTACGCTCGCCGGCGCGGAATAGACGCCCGCCGAAGTGATCGTGCCATCGGTGGCATTGCCGCCGACGAGCCCGTTCACCTCCCAGGTCACCGTCGGGCTGCCGGCATTCGCGAGCGTCGCGCTGAACGTCGTGGTACCGCCCGCCTGGATGCTGCCGGTCGCCGGGCATATCTCCACCACGACCGCAGGAGCCACGGTCGAGCAGGCGCTCTGCCCGGCCGCCGCCGGCGCGCTCGTGGTCGCCGATGTCGGCGTAATGACCACGTCGGCCGTGTCGGTATGGCCCGCGTCGTCGGTCACGGTAAGCGCCACGGTCCCGACCCCGCAGGCGGGCGCCGTAACGGATGCCCTCGGGGTCGACGCACCCGTGAGGGCCAGCGCGAGTCCGCCGCTCACCGGGGTCCATTGATAGCTACTGACGGTGTGGCCATTGGCCGCGCCGCTGCCGCTGCCGTCGAGCGTCACGCTCTGGCCCGCCGTTACCCTCGCGGGAACCGTGACCGCGGCGATCGGGCGCAGCGCCGCCGCCAGCGCGCGCGGCGCGCTGGCCATGCCGGCGCCACAGGTCCGATCGTCGCGGGTGCAGATGCATTCGGCGTTCTGCACGTCGCTGGCGCCGGCCGGGACATGGCACATCTGCGGCTGGGCGCCGGTCGCATCGAGCGAGCTCTGCGGATAGGGCAGCGCGCCTTCCTTCAGTCGCGCGATGAGCTGGCAGGAGTTGAGGCTGCTGTTGACGGTCGACATGAGCGCCGCGATCCCGGAGACGACCGGCGCGGAGAAGCTCGTGCCGATGTTGTAGGTGCGGTACTGCCCGGCGGCGATGGTGCAGCCGGGGTAGCTGCCGCTGGTCGCATCGCAGTAGTAAAGACCCGTGTAGTCGTTGGCATCGGGAACCGTCGCGCCGAGGTTGGTGGTCGACGTCATCGAGTAGACGCAGGCAGTCTGGCCGCCCGTGAACGCATTCCCGCAGTTTCCCGCCGGCGCGCCGAGCGCGACCTCGGGACCGAGGCTGCTGTAGCCCACCTTGGTGCCGGCCTGGCGCAGGCCCGCCACCGCGGCGACGCCCGGACAGTTGGCCGGCGCATCCACGGGGCCGCCTTCGTTGCCGGCCGAGGCGACGACCAGCACGCCGGCGGCCGCCAGCTGGCCGATGGCCTCGATGTAGCTCGTCGGGCAGGCGCCCGTGCCACCGAGGCTCATGTTGATGATCCTGGCCGGGTTCGGATTGCTGGGTGCGCCGCTCACCGCGATCCCGCCCGCCCACAGCATGCCGGCAATGATGTCGGAATCCAGGCCGCCGCATTTGCCGAGCGCGCGCACCGGCAGGATCGGCGAGCCCCAGCTGAGACCGGCGACGCCGACGCCGTTGTTGGTGAGAGCCCCGAGAATCCCCGCGACGCGCGTGCCGTGCCAGGAGCTCGGTTCCGCGGTCGCCTTGCTGCACTCGCTCGGGTGGTTGCTGATGTCGGTGCTGGTGATCCAGTCGCCGGGGTCCGCCGCGCCCGGTCCCGGGCAGGCGCCGCCGTTCGCGACCACCGGATCCGAGATGAAGCAGTAGCCGGGCAACAGGCGGCTCGCGAGATCCGGGTGGTCGGGGCGCACGCCGGTATCGATGTCCGCGATGACGAGCGTGGTGCTGCCGGTGGTCACGCCCCAGGCGTCGAGCGCATCGACGGCGCTCGGCGTCGCCGCGGCGGTCTGCAGGTACCACTGCTCGACGTACAGCGGGTCGTTCGGCGCGGCGTGGACGTAGCGGCGCTCATCGGGCACCGCGTACTCGACCTCGGGATCCGCGCGCAGCCGCGCCACGGTCGCCGCCGCCGCTTCGCCCGCCGCCCCCTCGACCTGCAGGGCGTGGATGAGTGCCGTGATCGGACGATGCGCCATGAGTCGTGTGCCGCTGCGGGAAGCGAGCGCAGCGACGCGCAGCCCGGCGTCGCCCCCGCCGGGGGTGACCGCGCGCAGCTTGACGATCAGCAGCTGCGCGGCCGGCGCGGGAGTGGCGTGGGGGTGCGTTCGCGCCGGGTTCACCTCCGCGGCGCTCGCGGGCACGCCGCAGAGCACCGCGAGCAGGCCGAGGCACACCCGCCAGCGCACCAACACACCTTCGAGAGCGATGTCCATGCGCTTTCCTTTTAGTGAAAGTTCTGCGGGCGCGAAAGCTGTCGGCTCGCTACGACAACACGTTCCCGCTCCCCGGGCGGCATTCGCACCGATCTGCGATGCGCTTCACACTCGTGAGCCGCCGGCAACGACGCGCTGGCTTGCAGCGGCCGCTGCGGAGCCGCCGCAGCCGCGTGATATTCTCGCCGCCGGCCAGGATTTCAGGGGACGGGCCGTGATCGCCTATTTCAGAATGCTCACCCGGCCGCAGCTGCACGCCTATCTGGCCGCGCTCGGTGGCTGGTCGCTCGATGCGCTCGATTTCTTCGTTTTCGTGTTCAGCCTGAGCGCGATCAGCGCCGAGTTTCACACCACCGTGAAGGCGGTCGCCGAGGGCGTCTTTCTTACCCTGGCATTCCGCCCGGTCGGCGCGCTGGTGTTCGGATGGCTGGCGGAGAAGTACGGGCGCCGGCCGATCCTGATGCTGAACGTCGTCAGCTACTCCGCGGTGCAGCTCGCCACCGCGTTTGCGCCCGACCTGGCGACGCTGCTCGTGCTGCGCGCGGTGTTCGGCTTCGCCATGGGCGGCGAGTGGGGCGTCGGCGCCGCGCTCGCACTCGAGACGCTGCCGGCGCGAGGCCGGGGATTCTTCTCGGGCCTGCTGCAGGAAGGCTACGTGCTCGGCTACCTGCTGGCGTCGGTGGTGTTCGCGCTGCTGTTCGTGCACGTCGGCTGGCGCGGCATGTTCATCATCAGCTCGGCGTCGGCGTTGCTGGTGGTCTACATCCGCATCGGGGTTCAGGAGTCACCCGCCTGGATCGCGGGCCAGGCGCCGCACCGCGCCTCCGCCGCCGAGATCTGGGGCGCAGTAAGCCATTACTTTCCGACGCTGCTCTACCTGGTCGTGCTGATGGCGTGCTTCAACGCCTTCTCCCACGGCTCGCAGGACCTGTATCCGACCTTCCTGCAGAAGCAGCACGGATTCCCGCCGAGCCTGACCGGCAGCATCGCGATCGTCATGAACATCGGGGCGCTGCTCGGTGGCATCTGCTTCGGCGCGCTGTCCGAGCGCATCGGCCGCAAGCGCGCCATCGTGCTGGCCGCGGCCCTGTCCCTGCCCATGATCCCGCTGTGGGCCTATTCGCAGACGGCGGCGACGCTGGCGCTCGGCGGCTTCCTCATGCAGTTCATGGTGCAGGGGGCGTGGGGCATCGTGCCGGCGCATCTCAACGAGCTCGCGCCGCCCGCGGTGCGCGCCATTCTGCCGGGCTTCGCCTACCAGCTCGGCAACCTCGCGATGTCGAAGATGGCTCCTTTCCAGACCGGCATCGCCGAAGCGCACGGCAACGACTATGCGCACGTCCTCTCCGTGACGATCGCGATCGTGGCGGTGGCGCTGATCCTCGTCACCTGGCTCGGCCGGGAGGCGCATGCGGCGGAGCTGAAGGTCGGGTGACGCGCGCTGAGCGCGCCGGAGCTCAGAACTCGGTCCAGTCGTCTCCGCCGCCTGCGGC
>DASQIP010000109.1:0-23834 GCA_035631515.1 Steroidobacteraceae bacterium | reverse complement strand
GCGCAGCCGGGCCACGGCGAGAATGTAGGCGGCGTAGAACCAGGCGGCGCCGAGCGCCAGGAGATCGCCGCCGACGCGCGCGCCGCCGGCGGCGAGCTTGGGACTCATCATGAGCAGCAGCCCGCCGAAGGCGAGCAGCGTGGCGAGCAGAAAGCCGAGGCGCGGGCGCTCGCCCCACAGTGCCCAGGCGAGAATGGTGACCACGATCGGGGCGGTGTTCGCCTCGAGGCTCGCAGCCGCGACCGAGGTGCGCATGAGCGACAGGTGATAGAGCGCGATGTCGGCGGCAAAGAACACGCCGGCCCAGAGGAACCCGGGCGCGAGCAGCGTGCCGCGGGGCCGCGCGTGCTCCACCGCCCGCGGCGTACGGCGCTCGATGAGCGCCCACAGCGCGAGCGGCGGCAGGGCGAGCGCACCGCGCCAGAACGCCGCGGCCACCGGGCCGGTCTCGGCGATTCTCACGAAGATGCCCGAGCTGCCGATCGCCAGCGCACCGGCCAACAGCGCCAACAGGGCGGAAAGTTCCGAGCGCTCGGGTTTCATCATGACGCGCAGTGCGCAGATCATAGTCGGTCGCGCCGCGGACCGTCTGGCATAATCAAGCGATGCGCGGCGCGAATCTCTTCCTGGTGCTCGGCGCCGCTGTCGCGACGTTCGCGGCGTTGCCGTCGTACGCGCAGCCGGGGAGCGAGGCGGGCACGCTCACCGTCAGCGGCGCCTGGGTGCGCGCCGTCCCGGGCGCGGCGGTGGCCGCGGCCTACATGACGCTGCACAACGGCGGCCCGCGGGCGGTGCGCATCACCGGCGTGCGCTCGGCGGTGGCCGGGCACGCCATGATTCACGAGTCGCAGCTCGCCGGCGGCATCGTCACCATGCGCGCGCACGAGCCGCTGACGGTCGCCGCGGGCGCGAGCGTCGAGCTCAGGCCCGGCGGGCTGCACGTCATGCTGCACGATCTCGCCCATCCGCTCGCGGTCGACGAGCAGGTGCCGCTCGAGCTGCTGCTCGCAGGCGGCGGCCGCGTCGCGGTCAACGCGCGCGTGCGGCCGCTGAGCGCCGAGTGATCTTCCCCGACTCTCCCCGCGACCACGTCACCCCCTACGATCGCTTCGCCTGGAGCGACACGCAGATCGAAGCGTGGCTCATCGAGGGGGCGCACGCCGCCGAGCTCGGCGCCTATTTCGGCGCCGCCGAGTACCGCGCGCTTAAGACCCTGGCGCGCCGCGCCCACCGCACGCCGCTCGCGGCGAACGCGCTGCGCGTGCTGCTGGTGCCCGGGATCATGGGCTCGCAGCTGGGACTGAAGCGCGCCGCGCCGCTGCCGGACGACATCGTGTGGCTCGACCCGTCGGATATCCAGCAGGGGCGCCTCACGGTGCTCACAGTGGGGGGAGGCGCCGCGGTGGTGCCGCTCGGCGCCGTGCTCTACTCGCACCTGCGCCTGAAGCTCGCGCTGCGCGCGCGCGGCTTCGCCGCCGAATTTCACGACTACGACTGGCGGCTCGGGGTCGCCGAGCTCGGGCGGGCGCTCGCCGAGCGGGTGGCGGCAGAGGAACGGATCGCCATCGTGGCGCACAGCATGGGGGGGCTGGTCGCGCGGGCCGCGCTGGCGCGCCCCGGTACGCGACACGTCGCGCGCGTGGTGCTGCTCGGGACGCCCAACCTCGGCTCCTGCGCGGCGGTGCAGGCGCTGCGCGGCACTTACGCGGTGGTGCGCAAGGTGGCGCGCCTCGCCGCGCAGCCCTCCGCCGAAGCGCTCGCCACCGGGGTGTTCGCGAGCTTCCCGAGCCTCTACGACATGCTGCCGAGCGGAGACTGGAGCGGCCGCGCGGACCTCTTCGATGCCGCGGCCTGGCCACGCTCGGGGCCGCAGCCGCGCGCGGAGCTGCTGCAGCGGGCGCGCGCCACGCGCGAGCTGCTCGCGCCCGCCGATGGGCGCTTCGCGGCGATCGTCGGCGTCGGCGAGGAGACCGTCACCGCGGTCGCGCGCCGGCGCGACGACTTCCTCTACACCCTCACCCGCCGCGGGGACGGCACCGTGCCGGCGGCGAGCGCGGCCCTTCCCGGTGCGCCGTGCGCGTACGCGCGCGTGGCGCACAGCGATCTCACCCGCGACCCGCTGGTGGCCGCGGCGGTGGTCGACTTCCTCGAGCGCGGATCCACGACTCGCCTGCCGCCGCGCTGGGCGAGCGCCAGCCGCGCAGCGGCGCGGGTGAGCGACCGGGAGCTGCGCCGCACGCACGCCGACAAGGTCGACTGGGGCGCGCTCGCCCCCGAGGAGCGCCGCACGTTCCTCGAGAACCTCAACGAGCCGCCGCGCCTGCGACTGCGGGTGCCGGGGAGCCGCGCCCGGCGCTGACCTGCAGGGCCCGGCAGCGGCGCCTCAGAAGCCCCTGCTCCACCAGGCGCAGTCGGCCCAGTGATCGTAGGCCTGCAGGCGCTCGAGGTTCGGCAGCGGCCGCGCCGCCGCCGTGGAACCGAAGACCATCGCCTCGGACGTGCGCTCGCTGAAGGCCGGCCAGCGCGGCAGGCCCGGCCCGTTCGGATCCCCGCTGGCGGCAAAGTTGATCCAGTAGTGGCGGATCAGATCGGACTCGGCGAGGTCCTCGGGGCGCAGCGGCGCGTGCTGCTCGTCGAACCAGCCGAAGTTCGCGAACACGTACGGCACCTCGGTCCAGTGCGGCGCGCCGTTCGGAAAACGCGGCAGCGGAAAGTCGAAGTAATAGAGGTACGCGGCTCCCCGGCCCCGGCGGGATTGCCAGCGTGCCCAGGTCCAGGCATTCCAGGCGAAATCTCCGTCGCGCAGCAGCATCTCGAGCGCGCGCGGCGCCTGCGCGTCGCTGTCCAGCGGGTAGTGCGCGAGCAGCGCCGCGTCCTCGTCGGGACAGGCAAAGTGTGCCGACTCATCGCGCAGCATCGCGACCGTGACCGTAAACGTAAACGGCGGGTCGCGGTGCCGCTCGTCGGAATTGGTGCCGATGAGGATCGGCGTGTCGTTGAAGCGCCCGGCGCGATAGAGCGCCATGTTGGACGCGGGCAGCAGCGCGCCGTCGATGACCGCGTCGAACCACAGATCGCGCCGCTCCTGTCCCGCCGCGAGGATCGCCGCCGCGGACAGCGCCCGGGCGGCCGCGAGATCGGCCACGCGCAGCTGCGTGAAGAGCGCTTCGCCCATGGACGCGGCGAAGCGCCGCGTCTCGATGGGCCCGGCCGCGTCAAGGGCGTCCGCGGTGTAGCGCGGCGCCCGAAACGCCCCACCGCTCTCGGCGATGGCGCGCTCGAAGAGGCCGTGGGCGGCGGGCGCGGCGGTGAGCAGGCTGACCGCGGTGGCGCCGGCCGACTCGCCGGCGATGGTCACCCGATGAGGATCGCCGCCGAAGCGGGCGATGTTGGTCTTCACCCAATGAAGCGCGGCGATCATGTCGCGCAGGCCGTAGTTGCCGGAGGTTCCACCGCCCTCGCGATCGAGCTGCGGATGCACCAGGAACCCGAAGACATCCAATCGGTACGCGATGCTCACGAGCACCACGCCCTGCTCGGCGAAGCGCGTACCGTCATAGGGGGGCTCGGCCGTCGCCCCGCCCGTGAAGCCGCCGCCGTGAATCCACACGATCACCGGGCGCAGCTCCCGGGGGGAGCGCGCGCCGCTCCAGACATTGAGATACAGACAGTCCTCGCCTGATGGGAGCCGGAACGGCGGCTCGTGCTGCGCGCAGGCCGGAGCGAACGCCCTGGCTTGCCGGACGCCGCTCCAGGGACTCACCGGCCGCGGCGCCTTCCAGCGCCCGGCGCCCACGGGGGGTGCCGCGAACGGGATGCCCTTGAAGGCGAGCACTCCGTCCTCCCGCACACCCTCGATTCTTCCGCCCGTCACCTCGATCACCGGGCTCACCGTGTCGGCAGCCGCTGTCGCCCCGGCCGCGCCGGTGGCCGAGCCGAGCACGCATACGGTGTACCAGGCGCAGCAGGCCGCAGTGGAACGCATCGCAGGCCCGCCGTCTGCCGTTACCCGAGCGCCGCCGCGATGAGCTCGCGCTGGCGGGCATCGGGCAGCCGGCCGCGGCCGGCGGCGAGATTGTCCGTGAGGTGCGCGACGCTCGCGGTCGCCGGGATGATGCAGGTCACCGCCGGGTGCGCGGCGATGAACTTGAGGATGAGCTGCCCCCAGCTCGCCGCATCGAGGTCGGCGGCGAAGGCCGGCAGCGGTTTGCCGCGGGTCCTGCCGAAGACCCCGCCGTCCTCGAACGGGCGGTTGACGAGCACCGCGACGCCGCGCTCGGCGGCGAGCGGCAGCAGGCGCCGTTCCGCCGCGCGCGTCACCGGCGAGTAGTTGAGCTGCACGAAATCGAGCGGCTCACGGCTCACGACGCGCTCCAGATCCTCCTGGCCGCTCACCGTGTAGTGCGTCACGCCGATATAGCGCACCCTGCCTGCCGCCTTCCACTCGCGCAGCGTCGCGAGCTGGGTGTCGAGATCGAGCAGGTTGTGCACCTGGATGAGGTCGAGGGGCTTCGCCCCCAACAGCTGCTCCGAGTGCGTCATCTGCTCGATGCCGGCGCGCGCGCCGCGCGTCCAGACCTTGGTGGCGAGGAAAGCACGCGCATGCATCTCGGGCGTGAGGAGCTCTCCCAGCACCCGCTCGGCGGTCGAGTACATGGGCGAGGTGTCGATCAGTCGTGCCCCGCGGGCGAAGAACGCTTCGAGCACGGCGCGCCGCGGCTCGCGCTCCGCCGCGGTGACTCCGACTTCGAACGTGCGCGAGGTGCCGAGCCCGATCACCGGGATCTCCTCGCCGCTCGAGGGGATGCGGCGTGAGATCGGCGCGGCGCTCGCGCCGGCTCCCCCGGTATCACCCGTGGCGGCGGCGGTCCTGGCGGCGGTCTTGCGGGCGCGGCTCATGGTGGCGGCGGTCAGGGCGGCGGCGCTGCGCAGCAGGTCGCGCCGGTTCACGGCGAGCGGACCCGCTCCCACACCACCGTGCGCACCGACGGCTTACCCGTCGCCGGATCGCGCGAGGGCGCCGTGGTGAGCGTCAGGCGGTCGCCCTCCAGGCGGTAGGTGCGCACGTGGGACTCTCCCGTGCGCGTTTCGTCCCATGACACCTCGATGTGATGAGTCACGGTGTGGGCACGGGTATCGAGCGTGTAAGTGCCGGCATACGCGAGCAGGCTCGTGAGGAGCGCGAGCGCCTCGGCGGGGGTCGCCACCGGACCGGCAGGCTTCCTGCGGTCCGTGCCCGTGATGATCACGATCATGCGTCCGTCGCGGCCGTACTCGAGGTAGCCCGACGGGTGCGCACCCATCACGTCGGTGCGCGCCCCTGAGCCCACGTCCTCGCCAACGTAGGAGACGAGCTTCCAGGTACCGAGTATCTGCTGCGCGGCGGGCACCTCGGCGGGCATCTGCGCCGGCAGCCCGGCGACCGCCACGAGCGCAACGACGGCCGCGGGCAGTGCGAATCGATTCATGGGCTGATCCCCCTCACGCCTTTCAGATCAGCGCCGCGTCGGTCTCCACCACGCTCGCCGCGCCGCTCTCGACCACGCGCGCGAGCGCTTCCGCAACCGGCAGCACCTGGGCGGCATAGAAGGCCGCGGTGTGGATCTTGGCCGCGTAGAACTCGCGATCGGCGCTCTGCGCCTTCTCCTCGGCGAGCGCGGCGGACCTCGCGAGCAGCCAGCCGCCCGCGACGTAGCCGCACAGCTTCAGGTACGGCACCGACACCGCCTGCGCGAGCTCGGGGCGCGTCGCCAGCGCCTTGCCGAGCGACTGCGAGGCGCGCGCGAGGTGCGCGACGCCCGCGCGGGCCGCCCGGCAGGTGCCGTCGGCCAGCTCCTCGGTGGCGGCAAGACCCTCGAGCTCGCGGTCCATCTCGGTGAGGAAGGCCGTCATCGCCGCCCCGCGGTCACGGGCGATCTTGCGGCCGATGAGGTCGTTCGACTGGATCCCGGTAGTGCCCTCGTAGATCGTGGTGATGCGCACGTCGCGCATGTACTGCGCAGCTCCGGTCTCCTCGATGAAGCCCATGCCGCCGTGGACCTGCACGCCGATCGCGGCCACCTCGTTGCCGATCTCGGTGCACCAGCCCTTGACGATCGGCGTCAGCAGCTCGCCGCGCGCCCCCGCGGCGGCGCGCACCGCGGCATCCGGGCTGGCCGCGGCCAGGTCGAACTGCAGTGCGGTGTAGAGCGTGAGCGCACGCGAGGCCTCGGTCTGCGACTTCATCGTGAGAAGCATGCGCTTCACGTCCGGGTGATTGATGATCGGCGCAGCGCTGCCGCGCTCGGCGCCGGGCGGGCGGCCCTGCACACGCGTCCGGGCCCACTGCGCGGCGCGCTGGAAGGCACGCTCGCCGACCGAGTAGCCCTCGCTCCCGACCGAGAGCCGGGCGCTGTTCATCATGATGAACATGTACTCAACCCCGGGGCCCGGCTCGCCGACCAGAAAGCCGACGGCTCCCTGGTTCTCGCCGAAGGCGAGTACGCAGGTCGGGCTCGCGTTGATCCCGAGCTTGTGCTCGATCGAGAGGCAGCGCACGTCGTTGCGGGCGCCGAGCGAGCCGTCGGCGTTCACCAGCACCTTCGGCACGATGAACAGTGAGATCCCCTTCACCCCCGGCGGCGCTCCCTCGATGCGCGCCAGCACCATGTGGATGGTGTTGGCGGTGAGATCGTGATCGCCCCAGGTGATGAAGATCTTCTGGCCGAACAGCCGGTAGTGATCGCCCTCGGGCACGGCGCGCGTGCGCACCTGCCCCAGATCCGAGCCCGCCTGCGCCTCGGTGAGCACCATGGTGCCGCTCCATTCCCCCTTGATCATCTTCGGCAGGTAGCGCGCCTTCTGCGCCGCCGAGCCCGTGAGCTCGAGGGCGTGCACCGCGCCGTGCGTCAGCATGGGGCCGAGCTTGAAGGCGAGATTGGCCGAGCCCCAGAACTCTCCGACCGCGCTCACCAGCACGCGCGGTACCGGCTGGCCGCCGAAATCCGGGTCGGAGCCGAGCGCCGGCCAGCCGCCGGCCACGAAGCGCTCGTAGGCGGCGCGGAAACCGGGCGCCGCGACGACGCCATCGGGGGTCCAGCGCGCGCCCTCGGTGTCACCGGGGCGGTTGAGCGGCTCGAGCACGTCCTCGGCGAAGTGCGCCGCTTCCTCGAGCACCGAGCGGGCGAGCTCGTCGGAGTAATCGGCGAAGCGCGGAAAGGCGCTGAGGGTTCCCGCCCCGAGGAGCTCCTCGAGCACGAAGCGCATTTCCCGAAGTGGTGCACGGTACATGGGCGACCCCCTCCAATCCCCTGCCGCCGGCGGCGCTCTCCCTGGCCGGGGAGGCTTTCAGTGTACCTTGGTCTTCAGGCGCGGGCGGCGGCGGGAGTGGCGAGCGCCGGAACGATGTTCGCGGCCAGGAAGTCGACGAACTGCTGGACGCGCGCGTCGGACTCGAGCGCCGCCGGGTAGAGCGCGTAGAGCGCATCCGCCGGCGGCACCGTCCACTCCGGCAACACGGTCTTCAGGCGCGCGGTCGCGAGCCCCTGGCGGCACAGGAACTCCGGCAGCAGCCCCACCCCGAGCCCGGCGGCGGTGGCGGCGTGCAGCACCGCCGGATCGTCGACCGCGAGCTTCGGGACGAGCGGCACCTCGGCGCGCTGCGCACCGCGCGCGAGCGTCAGGCGAAACTCGGGCTGCCCGGAGAGCTCCGGAGTCAGCATGTCGTGTGCGCGCAGATCGTCGGGCCGGGCGGGAATGCCGCGCTGCTGCAGGTACCCTGGCGTGGCGGCGAGCAGCGCCGGCGGCGCGCCGAGCAGGCGCTGCGTGAGCGCGGCGTCGGCGGGCGGACGGGTGCGGATCGCGACGTCCCAGGCGCCGGCGGCCAGCTCCTGCGCGTCGAGCGCGACTTCGAGCGGCACGTGCGCGAAGGCCTCGAGGAAGCGCGGCACGAGCGGCGAGAGCAGCACCCGCCCGTAGGTCGGATCCGCCACCACCCGCAGCGGCCGCCCCTCGGGGGTGAGGAGCCGGGCGATCGCGCTGCGGGCGAGGTCGGCTTCCTCGCCGACACGGCGTGCATGCGGGTAGACGAGCCGGCCGGCCGGGGTGAGCGCGATGCGGCGCGTCGTGCGCTCGAGTACCCGCGCCCCGAGCGTCTTCTCGAGATCCGCGACCGCGCGGCTCACGGCCGCCTTCGGTACGCCGAGGGCGCGCGCCGCGGCCGAGAAGCCGTTGAGATCGACGACCTTGGCCAGCATCGCTAGTTGGGCGGGCGTCCAGATCAGGCTCATGGCAGGCTCAATGCTGTTTTTTGCCCCAGACCATTGTTTCACCCGGGAGGCACGCGCGCCAGTCCTGCGGCGGCTAGAATCGGCGGCCCCGTTGCTGCGGTCGATTTGAAAGGCAACCGATGAAGATCTCGATGCACGCCATGTCGGTGGATGTCTTCACGCATACGCTCGGCAACCTCGCGGCGTTCCTCGAGAAGGGCCAGGCGCACGCCACGCAGCGCAAGTTCGAGCCCGCCGTACTCCTCGCCGCGCGCCTGGCGCCGGACATGTTCCCGCTCACCCGCCAGGTGCAGCTCGCGTGCGATCTCGCGAAGAACTCGGTCGCCCGGCTCACGGCGCAGGAACCGCCGCGTTTCCCCGACACCGAGGCGAGCTTCGAGGAGCTGCACGCGCGCATCGCGCGCACCATCGAATACCTCAGGAGCGTGCCGGCGAGCGCGCTCGAGGGAGCGGAGACACGTGACCTCAAGGTGCCGGCGCGCGATCGCACGCTCGAGTTCAAGGGGCTCGAGTTCCTCGAGCACTGGGCGATCCCGAACGTGTTCTTCCACGTGACGATGGCCTACGCGATTCTGCGCCACAACGGCGTCGAGCTCGGCAAGCGCGACTTTCTCGGCGGGTCGCGCTGACTTGATCAATATGACAAATGACGGCGGCGCACCTGTCGCCTTTTTGCGAACAAACGCGAGCGAAATCACGGCAGCCCGGGTTGGGTGCTGCCAACCTGTTCCCGGAGGGAAAGCGCTGCGCCTGCACGGCGCGCGCTCGGTGTGTCAGTTCAGTACCGGGAAGAACCTTTGCTGCAGAAACTCAGGGCCGCGCGCGCGGCTGCCAACCCCGCCGGCGCGCCCGTGCCGACCCTTGCACCGGCACGCAACGGAGCGACGACCGTGGAGTCGCTCGGCCAGCAGCTGCGCGAGGTGCTGCCCGCCCGCCGCCTGCAGTCGGTTTCCCTGTGCGATCACGAAGCCAACGTGCTGTGGCTCTCCGAAGGCGCGCTCGGACCCGACGAGCACGGACTGGTGACGGAGGCCCTCGAGGTCCTCACCGCCGATCCCTCGATTCCCTGCCACGAGACCGCCGTCGAGGACGGCCGGCTCGCCGTCTTCCTGCCGGTCCGTGCGCCCACCGGAAGCCTGGTGGGCGTCGCCATGATCCTCGCCGACAGCAAGTCCGTCGGCGACGACACTCTCGAGCGGCTGACTGCGACACCGATCCGCACCATCATGCAGCGCCTCGCGGTGCTGCTGAAGCCCTCGGGGGCTGCCGGAGCTGCCGCGCCGGCGGTTCACGCCCCCGTGCCCCTCGAGCCCGATGAAGTCGTGACCGCGCTGGAGGCTGCCGAAGTCGCGGAGCCCCCCGAGGCCGTCGAGCTCTCCGGCGATCCCGAGCCCGTCGCGGCGATCGCCGCCGAGCTCGAGCTGGCACTCGTCCCCGAGGAGCCCCTCGCCTCGCCGCCCGCGCCGGCCGCAGCGCCCGCAGCCGCCGACGACCTCTCCGACACCGACATGACCGCGGCCGAGATCGCGGGCATCCTCGAGCTCGAGCTCACAGCCGAAGAGGTACAACCCGCGCCCGCAGCCAGGCCGGCTCCCGCCGCGGGGCCATCGAGACCGGCTGCCAAGCCCGTCAAAGCCACACCTGCGGCCAGCGAAGGGGCGCTCGCCGACTCGGGGATGCTGAAGCTCGAGTTCCTCGCCGAGCCGCCGGTCGTGCAGCCCGCAGCGAATCCCCGTGCCGTAGCGAAGAAGCTGCAGGCCGCCTCCAAGGCGGCCGAGGTCGCGCCGACTCGCGGCCCACGCCCCCTGCCTGCTGCGGCCGCACGCGCGAACCCGCCGGACGCAAAAGCCAAAGCGCCGGCGCCCGGCGTACCGGACGTAAAGACCCCCGCGGCCACCGCGCCCGTGACCCGCAGCGTGACATTGGTGCCCGGCGCGGCGTCGGCGCGCGCGCGTAACCCGTTCGAGCCCGTTACGCCTCACTCGCGGCTCACCGCGAATCCGGGCGACGACGTCGTCGTCCTCTTCGACTCCGACCCGGCCGAGGTGCGCCCGCGCGCAACGCCCGCCAAGGCCGCGCCCGCCCCGGAGGCGCCCAGCGCTCCGCCGGCAAAGCCTGCCGCGCCGCCCGCGCGCCTGCCGCCGGCCGCACGCACCGCACCCGCGGCACGCACGCCGGCCCCGGCTCGACCCGCGCCCGCGGCGCCGCGACCGCAACCCGCGGCACGCACACCGCCTCCGTCTCCCATACCGGTCGCACCGGTACCTGCGGCTCCCGCCCCGCTCGAGCCTGCCGCTGCGGTAGCACCACCCGTGGCCGCGCCGCCGCCCCGGACGGCCGCTGCGGCAGCCGCAGCGCCCGCCGCGAGCATGCCGAGCCCGCCGCTCGACCTCGTTCCCTTTGCGAAGCTGCGCGCCGGCGGTCAGACGCGCCGCTTCCAGGTGCAGGCGCGCGCGCCGACTGCAGCGCGCGATCCCGCGGCGCTCGATGAGCAGACCGTGCAGCAGCTGCTCGCCTGGCTCGCCGCCAACCGCGCCCACTGGAACGGCGTGCCGACGACTTTCACGGTCAATCTCTCGATCGCGACGCTCGAGGATGAGCGCTTCCTCACCAGGGTCGGCGCCGCGCTCAACACCCACGGCATCGCCGCCGAGACGCTCGGCTTCGAGATCGCCGAGTCGCTGTGCGGACAGCAGCGCGCCAAGGTCGAGCGCTTCCTCGCCCAGTGCGAGAAGCTCGGCGTGTGGATCGCCATCGACGACTTTTCGTTCGACTCCCAGGTGCTGCCGCTGCTGCGCTCGAAGGCGCTGCGGATGCTGAAGCTCGACGCGCGGCTCACGTCGGCGGCGCTGCGCGACAAGCTCTCGCAGGCCGTGGTGGTCGCCACCGTGCAGGCGGCCAAGGTGCTCGGCATCCACTGCTCGGCCAAGAAGACCGACTCGCACGCCTCGCTCCAGTATCTCGCCGCGATCGGCCTCGACTACGCTCAGGGGGCCGCGCTTTCCAAGACCGTGCCGCTGGAGGCGATCGCGGCGGTCGTGGACTCCCGCTCCGGCGGGATGCCGGACCCCGAAAATAACGAATAACTTCAGTTCCTTATAGCCGAGTAGACCGCCCCGTCCGCCGCGGGTCCGCGAAGGCCCCGGTGCGACGAAGCGTGGCGGGCGCGCGCCCGGGGGGCCGGCGCCCGGCACGGCATATGCCCTAAGCTTCCCGGACCCGCCCTGCGTGCTGCCGTCGCGCGCGGGCGCGCCCTATGAAGATGCCGACGCTCGAGCAATTCCGTAAGAACCGCAACGTGCTCTTCTGGACGCTGCACGCGGCGGGCTGGGCGGCGTACGGCATCACTCAATACGTCGGCGCGCTCTTCTATCCGAACTCCGCGGCCTACGCACGGATGTGGGTAGTGGTGACCGTCGCGGGCTTCGTCCTCTCGGCGCCGATGCGCTACATCTACCGGCGGCTCTGGGGCGCAGCGCCGCGCACCATCGTCGTGGGTGTCCTTCTCACTTGCTACGTCACCGCGCTGGTCCTGCGGCTGGTGATCAATCTCGCCTACATCAAGTTCGTCGAGCCCGATTGGCAGGTCAAGGAGATCTTCGAGCTCTTCGGCGGGGCCTTGTCGACCGCCTACCTGCTGCTCTGCTGGAGCGGGCTGTACTTCGGCATCAAGTTCTACGAATCCAAACGCCAGCAGGAGAAGGCGATGCTGAAGGCGGTGGCGCTGGCCCAGGAGGCGCAGCTGAAGATGCTGCGCTACCAGCTCAATCCCCATTTCCTCTTCAACACGCTGAACGCCATCTCGACGCTGATCCTCGACAACCAGAACCGCAAGGCGAACCACGCGGTGGCACGGCTGTCGGAGTTCCTGCGCTACACGCTCGACCAGGACCCCATGAAGAGGGTGACGCTGCGCCAGGAGATCGAGGCCCTCGATCTGTATCTCGGCACCGAGCGGCTGCGCTTCGGCGAGCGGCTCAAACTCGAGTACGCGATCGAGGAGCCGGCGCTCGAGGCGCTGGTGCCGAGCCTGCTGCTGCAGCCGCTGCTCGAGAACTCGCTGAAATACGCGGTGTCGGCGCGCGAGCAGGGCGGGCTGGTGCGCATCGAGGGCCGCACGCGCGAGGGGCTGCTCGAGCTCTCGGTGATCGACGACGGTCCCGGGCTCCCCGATGGGCCGCCGCCGGGCGACCGCCGCGGCGTCGGGCTCGCCAACACGCGCGAGCGGCTCAAGGTGCTCTACGGCGAGAACTGCCGCTTCGCCGCCCTCAACACGCACCCGGGACTGCGGGTCGACATGGCGCTGCCGCTCGAGACGGCACCGCCCGAGGAGCGGGCGGCGCAGCGGGCGCTGCGCGCGCGGCTTTCGGGAGACGTCCACGCATGAAGGTGCGCACCATCATTGTCGACGACGAGGTACTGTCACGGCGCGGGATCGAGATCCGCGCGCGCGAGCTGCCGGACTTCGAGATCGTGGCGCAGTGCGCCAACGGCCGCGAAGCGCTGGCCGCCATCCAGCAGTACCGGCCGGACCTGGTGTTCCTCGACATCCAGATGCCGGGGATGTCGGGCTTCGAGGTGCTGGCACACCTGCCGCAGGAATCGTTTCCGCTGGTGGTGTTCGTCACCGCCTACGACCAGTACGCGATCCAGGCGTTCGAGGCGCGGGCCATCGATTATCTGCTGAAGCCGATCGACGAGCAGCGCTTCGCCGCAGCGGTGGAGCGGGTGCGCGAGCATCTGCGGGCGCGCAGCGCCGCGGCGCAGCGCGACCGCCTGATGCAGATCATCGCCGAGATCACCGGCTGCGGGCAGCTCGCGCTCGACGAGCTGCTCGAGCACGGCCGCAAGGCGCTCGGCGGCGGGCGGCCGGAGGTGCTGCCGATCCGCCAGGGGCGCGAGACGGTGCGCGTGCCGGTCGCGAGCATCCAGTGGGTCGATGCGGCCGGCGACTACATGTGCATCCACGCCGGCGGCGAGACCCACATCCTGCGCGGCACCATGAAGGAGCTCGAGGAGCTGCTCGATCCGAGGCTTTTCCAGCGGGTGCACCGCTCGACGATCGTGAATCTGCGCCTGGTGCGGAGCCTGCGCGCCCACATGAACGGCGAGTACTTCCTCACGCTCGAGGGCGGGCACGAGCTGAAGCTCTCGCGCACCTATCGCGACAAGATCGAATACTTCCTCTCCGGGTCGACCAGCTGAGGCGCCGCCGGCCGTGCCTCGCGGGAGGCACTCCCGGTTCCACGCGAGTGAGAACTGCGTCACATGCGGCTAAGCCCGTCCCCGATCTGTGATTCACCCCGACGCCACCACCCGACCGCGTCTTTAAGTTTGTCGGAGTATGGAAGCCACGTCCCGCCCAGCCATGGACTCCCTGCCCGATCTGCCGCTCGAGGAGCCGGCGGAAGCCGCCGCGTCCGCCTCGCCCAGGCCAGGCTCCGAGCCCGCCCCCGCGCCCGCGGCGCCCGACCCGGTCGACCCTGCCTCGACCCAGACTCTGCTCAGTCCGGAGGCGCTCCTCGCCGGCGACGATGAGCCGACCATCCCCGGGCTCGCGGAGCCGCCGCCCGAGGTTCCCCAGCTGCTCGAAGTCGACCCCGATGCGCCACTCACGCTCGACAGCGGCTTCGAGGTCGACCGGATGCTGTCGTCGGCGCCGCCACCGCAGTCGCAGCCCCCCCAGCCGCCCACCCTGCGCGCGGCACACGTCGAGGAGGGGCTGACTCTCATCCCGGATGCGGCGTCGGGCGCGAAGTCCGCCGCCGCGCCGCACCCCGCACCGAAGCCCCCGGGCGTGGGCCCCACACCGGCCGCGAAGGGCGCCGATGCCCCGCCGCCGGCTGCGCCCGCGCTGGTGCCGCTCGCCCGGCGCGCCTCCCTCAGCATCGCCGCGGAAAAGCTCGCGGCCGCCGCTGCCGCTGCCACCACCCCCAACCAGCTGCCGGGTTCAGTGAAGCCGGCGCCGCCCGCCGCCTCCGCACCGCCGGTTGCGCCGGTGAAGTCACGCGCCGCCCCGGCGGGAGCGGCCGCGAGCGTCACGCCGATTGCGAGAAAACCCGCAGCCTCCCATCCGGCCTCTCCGGCGACGGATGCGCCGCCCGCGCCCGTCACGCCGTCACCGCCGGCGCAAGCCCCGTCGCTCGCGAGTTGGACGAGCGCGCGCGCCGAGGCCGCCGCCTCCGCCAGGACCGCGGCGAGCGCCGCACCGCGCCCCGCAGCCCCCGCGCCGAAACCCGCGCGACCCGTGGTGACCGAAGCCGCGCGGTCCGTGACAGAGAAGCTCCGGCCCGTCTCACCGCCCGTACCGGCGCCGCACCCGGCAGCGGCCGCACCGGCCGCGCGCGCCGCAGTGCCCGCACCGTCCCCGGCGACCGGCAGCCCGGCGCGGGGAATGGACCGGGATTTCATCGCCCGCAACCAGGTCGTCGACCGCTATTTCTCGGGGAAGCTCCCGATCAAGGCGGCGACCGACTTCGAGCGCTACTGCAGGGAGCACCCCGAGCTGCTCGATGAGCTGGGGCTGCCGGAGCGCGTCAACGCCGGGCTGCGGCTGCTCGAGGCGAGCGGCAAGCCCGAGCCCTGGCAGGAAGCGCCGAAACCGATCTGGCAGAGGCCGGCGGCGACCCTCGGCCTCGCCGGTTTCGCCCTGCTGCTCGCGCTGACGCTCTCGATCGTCGTGGCCGGGAGCGCTTCCAAGAGCCGCAAGCTCCTCGAGCTGCAGCGGCAGGTGGCCGATCGGACGCTCGACGCGGCCACCAGCACCCGCATCATCCGCCTGCTGCCGAACCGTTCGGGCGCCACCAGCACGCCCGCCATCGTGATCGGCGGCGGAGCGGCGCAGCTGATCGACTTCCACATCGACGAGTCGCGCTCCCCTTACAAGGATTTCCGGGTCACCATCGACCGCGTCGACCAGGGGCGCGTCATGGTCATCGACAATCTCGCCAAGGACTCCAACGGCCATCTGCGGATTGCGGTCAACAGCTCCGCCTTCGGCCCCGGAACCTACCTGCTGACCATCGAGGGGCTCACCCTGCGCCTCGAGCCCCAGCCCGACTCCTGGGTGACGATCGGCATCGCGCAGCGCTGACGTCCCCGCCACCGCGCCCACGATCCGTAACGCGCAGCCCCTCAGGCCCGCAGCGTCGTGAGCGGGGGCTGATTCACCACGGAACGGGTGGCGAGCCAGCCGCCCGCCGCCACCAGCAGGGCTCCGCCCACCACGCCGATTCCCCAGGGCGCGAGATCGAACGTGTAGCGCAGCTCGAGCCAGCGCGTCGTGAGGAAGTAGGCGGCGAGCGAGGCGCCGGCTGCGGCGATCAGCCCGGCGAGGAAGCCTAAGGTGATGAACTCCGCGAGCACGCCCTGCACCACGGTGCCACGGCTCGCGCCGAGCGTGCGCAGCATTGCGCTCTCGTAGCGCCGCTCGTCGCGGCTCGACTGCACCGCCGCGAGCAGCACGGTGAGGCCCGCGAACAGCGTGAAGACGAATACGCTCTGCACCGCGAGCGCGGCCTTGTCGAGCACCGCGCGCACCTGCGCCAGCAGCTCCTCGATGTCGAAGATCGAGACGCTCGGAAAGCGGTGCGCGAGCTCGGCGAGCGTGCGCGCCGTGCCGGGCCTGAAGTAGGCGCTCGTCATGTAGGTGCCGGCCACGCGGTCCAGGACCCCGGGGGCGAACACGATGAAGAAATTCGGCCTGAAGCTGTCCCACTTCACCTTGCGGATGCTCGCCACCGTGGCCTCGATGGTCTCCGCGCCGACGTCGAAGGTCAGCCGGTCGCCCAGGTTGACGCCGAGCGCCTCCTGGAACTCGGTCGCGAGCGACACCAGCGGCCGGCCGGCGTCCTCGTCCGTCCACCAGCGCCCGGCGACGATGCGGTTGTCGGCACCCAGGTCGGTGGTCCAGGTGAGGTTCTGCTCGCGCGTCGCGAAACCCTCCTCCTCGCCCCGGCCGCCGCGGCGCCCCTCGCCGATCGCGCGCCCGTTGATGGCGGTCAGGCGTCCGCGAATCATGGGCAGCACGCGCGTGGTGCGCGCGCCCAGCTCGGCGACGAAGCGGATGAAGGCGTCACGCTCGGCGGGCGGGATATTGATGAAGAAGTAGTTGGGAAGATCGGGCGGCAGGGTGCGCTTCCAGTCGCTGTTCAGGTCGTCGCGGATGATGCCGAGCAGCAGCAGCACCATGATCCCGGCGCCGAAGGCCACGAGCTGCACGACGCTCTCGGCACGGCGGCGGCTCAGGTTGGCAACCCCGAAGCGCCACGCCACCCCCACGCTTCCCCGCAGGCGGCCGGCGGCGAGCACCAGCCCCGTGCCGGCAGCGGCCAGCACCGCGACGAAGGCCGCCAGCCCGGCGGCGAGATAGAGGCACAGCCGCACATCCCGCACCACCCAGTAGATGAGGAACGCCACCACCGCGACCGCCGGACCGAAGGCGAGGAGCACGAGCGGCGGCGGCGGGCCCACGTCGCGGCGCAGGACGCGCAGCGCCGGCACGCGCCCGAGCTGAATGAGCGGCGGCAGCGCAAATCCGGCGAGCACCGCGATCGCCGTCATGAACCCCAGCGCGAGGGGAGCCGCGCCCGGCGGCGGAAGCTCGGTCACCGCCAGCAGTCCGCGGATGGTGCGCAGCAGCCACTCCTGCGCGAGGAAGCCGAGCACCGAGCCCGCGAGCGCCGCGACGAGCGCCAGCGCGAGCAGCTGCAGCACGGCGACGCTGAGCGTGAAGGCGCGCGTCGCGCCGAGGGTCTTGAGCAGCGCCACGGTGTCGAGGTGGCGGTGCACGTAGCGCCGCGCCGCCATCGCCACCGCGATCGCGCACAGCAGTACGCTCACCAGGCTGGCGAGACTCAGGAAGCGGCCGGCGCGGTCGACGGCGTTGCGCACCTGGGGACTCGCGTCGCTGATATCGCGCAGCCGCTCGCCGCGCAGCTTGTGGGCGGCGAGCCAGTCCTTGAACTCCTCGATCGCGGCGCGCTGCCCGGCGAACAGGCCCGCATAGCTCACGCGGCTCCCGGGCTGGATGAGGCGCGTTGCGGGCAGGTCCGCGGCGTTCATGATGAGGCTCGGCGCGAGCTCGGCGAAGGTGCCGCCCTGGTCGGGGCGCGAGATGAGGACGCGCGTCACGCGCAAGGTGGCCGCGCCGATCGATAACTGCGAGCCGAGCCTGCCGCCGACCGCGGCGAGGAGCTTCGAGGCGGGCCAGACCTCCCCCGGCGCCGGGATGCCGGCCGCGGGCGTGCCCGCTGCGAAGGGCTCGGCGGCGATGAGGAGGCGGCCGCGCAGCGGATACCCGGCCGTCACCGCCGTCACGTTGGTGAGCTGGCCGGCGTCGCCGTTGAAGACCACGGAAAGGAGCGAGGTGCTGCTGGAGGATGCGAGCCCGCGGCGCCCGGCCTCGGCGAAGTAGTCGTCGCTCAGCGGGCGGGGGGATCCCAGGCGTATGTCGGCCGCGAGCACCGAGCTCGCCTGCAGCGCCACGGCCGCGCTGATGCGCCCGACCAGGAAGCCGACGCCCGTGAGCGCGGCGACCGCCACGGTGAGCGCGAGCAGCAGCACGCCGAGCTCGCCCGAGCGCCACTCGCGCGCCAGGGTGCGCAGCGCCAGCGCCGCCGCTCTCATGCGATCCGCCCCGCTTCCATGCGCAGCATCCGCCCGCAGCGCGCGGCGAGCTCGCGGTCGTGGGTCACGAGCACGAGCGTCGTGCGGGCGCTCGCGTTCAGCTCGAAGAGCAGCTCCCCGACGCGCGCGCCGGTCGCGGTATCCAGGTTGCCGGTGGGCTCGTCCGCGAACAGCACCGCCGGCCGGGTGACGAAGGCGCGCGCGATCGCGACGCGCTGCTGTTCGCCTCCCGAGAGCTGGCGCGGGTAGTGACCGGTGCGGCCCTGGAGCCCGACGCGACTCAGCGTCTCGGCCGCCGCACGGCGCGCGTCGGGGCTGCCGGCGAGCTCCAGCGGCAGCATTACGTTCTCGAGCGCGGTGAGCGCCGGAATCAGGTGGAAGGACTGGAACACGAAGCCGACGCGCTGCGCGCGCAGGCGCGCCCGGCCATCCTCGTCGAGGCGGGTGAGATCGGTGCCCTCGAGAAGCACGCTCCCCGAGGTGGGAGTGTCGAGACCGGCGAGCAGGGCGAGCAGCGTCGACTTGCCGGCTCCCGAGGGACCGGCCACGGCGACCGACTCGCCGCGCGCGATCGCCAGCGACACGGAATCGACGATGGTCAGCGCGCCTTCCGGACTGCTAACCTGCTTGACGAGGTTTTCGGCCTTGAGAACGAAGTCAAAAGCCGCCGGCGCCTGCGCGCTCGGCCTGGGCGTGCTGCTCATCGCGCTCGGAGCCGGGGCGGCCTCCGGCCGCACGATCCTCGTCTTCGGTGACAGCCTGAGCGCCGCATATGGACTCGCTCCGCAGGAGGGTTGGGTCGCATTGCTCGCGCAGCGACTGCGCGCTCAAGGTTACGGATACGAGGTCGTCAATGCCAGCGAAAGCGGCGAGACGAGCGGTGGAGGCCTCGAACGGTTGCCGCGTGCGCTGAAGCTCCACCAACCGAAGCTCGTGATCCTCGAGCTCGGCGCCAACGACGGGTTGCGCGCGCTGCCGGTGAGCGAGGTGCGCGGCAACCTCGAGCGCATGGTGGGGCTGGCGCGCGCGGCCGGGGCACGGGTGCTGCTGGTCGGCATCCGCATCCCGCCCAACTACGGGCCGCGCTACACGGGCGAGTTCGAGCGCGTGTTCCCGGAGCTGGCAAACCAATATCATCTGCCGCTGGTGCCGTTCCTGCTCGAGAAGGTGGCGCTCGATCCGGCGCTCATGCAGGCCGACGGGCTGCACCCGAACGCGCACGGGGAAGCGCCGGTGCTCGACACGGTATGGCCGTACCTGGAACCGCTGCTAGAGAAGAAACACGGGACCCGAGGGTAGTTGATGGACAAGATCTGGCTGAAGGCGTACCCGCCGTACGTGCCCGCGGTGGTCGATCCCGGCAGGCTCCGCTCCCTGAAGCAGATGCTCGAGGAGACCTGCGCCAGGCACACGGCGCGCACCGCCTACATCTACATGGGCGCGACCATCACCTATGGGGAGCTCGACGCGCTGTCGCGCGCCTTCGCGGCGTGGCTGCAGCGCGAGGGGTTCCGCAAGGGCGACCGCATCGCCATCATGCTGCCGAACAGCCCGCAGTATCCGATCGCCATGTTCGGGGCATTGCGCGCCGGGCTCATCGTCGTCAACACCAACCCGCTCTATACGCCGCCCGAGCTCGAGCATCAGCTGACCGACGCCGGCGTGACGGCCATCGTAGTGCTCGAGAACTTCGCCCACGTCGTGGAGAAGGTCCTGCCGCACACCCAGCTGAAGAGAGTGCTGGTCACCGCGGTCGGCGATTTCCTCCCCTTCCCGAAGTCCGCGATCGTCAACCTGGTCGTGCGGCGCGTGAAAAAGCAGGTGCCGGCGTGGCACATCCCGGTGGCGATGCCGTTCAAGTCGGCGGTGAGCGCGGGCAGGAGGCTGCCGCTCGCGCCGGTCGACCTCGGTCCCGACGACCTCGCGTTCCTGCAGTACACGGGCGGCACCACCGGGGTCGCCAAGGGCGCGATGCTCTCGCACGGCAACGTCAGCACCAACGTGCTGCAGGCGCAGGCCTGGATCGGCGAGAGCCTGCCGGATGAGGGCACGCTCCTCACCGCCATCCCGCTCTACCACATCTTCGCGCTCTCCTGTAACTGCATGGTGTTCGCGCGCCTCGGATGGCGGAACCTCCTCATCATCAATCCGCGCGACATCAAGTCCCTGATCGCCGACATGCAGCGCTATCCCTGCAATTTCATCTCCGGCGTCAACACCCTCTTCAATGCGATGCTGCACGCTCCGGGCTTCGACAAGATCGATTTCAGCGGACTCAAGATCTCCCTCGGCGGCGGCATGGCGGTACAGGCCGCGGTCGCGGCGAAGTGGAAGCAGGCGACCGGCAACGTCCTTTCCCAGGCCTGGGGCCTCACCGAGACCTCGCCCGCCGCCTGCATCAACCCGCCGAGCGAGGAGTTCAACGGCTCGATCGGCGTGCCGATTCCCTCCACCGAGATCGCGATCAAGGACGACGCCGGCAACGACCTGGCCCTCGGGAAGATCGGCGAGATCTGCGTGCGCGGCCCGCAGGTGATGAAGGGCTACTGGAACCGCCCGGACGAGACCGCCAAGGTGATGCTGCCGGACGGCTACCTGCGGACCGGCGACGTCGGCCACATGGACGAGCGCGGCTTCGTCTACATCGAGGACCGCAAGAAAGACATGATCCTGGTCTCGGGCTTCAACGTCTATCCGAACGAGGTCGAGGCCGTCGCCGCCGCGCACCCCGGGGTGCTCGAGGCCGCCGCGGTCGCCCAGGCCGACGAGCATTCGGGCGAGGTGGTGGCCCTGTTCCTGGTGCGCAAGGATCCGGCGCTGACGGAGAAGGACGTCGTCGACTACATGCGCCAGTCACTCGCGGGCTACAAGGTGCCGAAGCACGTGTATTTCAAGAAGGACCTGCCGAAGTCGAATGTGGGGAAGATCCTGAGGAAGACCCTGAGGGAAGAGCTGGCGAAGCCCTGACATATACTGCACGGCAATGCGAACACCAAACAAACGCCGGGTACGCGACAGTCAGGATGCCGTACTCGGTGCCGTGCAGACGGCATTCAGGCTGCTGGCGCAGGTACTCATCGATCATGGGGTCAGCAGCCCCGAAGGCGAGAGTCTGTTCAGGGCGGTATGCGTCCATCAGGTTGCACGTGCGCAAGCGGTCCACGGCAAGAGGCCAAACGCGTCGCGAATCGCGCTGGTAACCGGTCTGGACCGCAAAGAAGTGGCGCAAATTCTGCGGCATCCGCCCAGGGTGAATCCCGCTCTCGAGACACGGTGCCGGGCCAACAAGGTGCTTGCCGGCTGGTACGCCGACCGGACCTTCGTTCACAAGGCCAGACCTCTGGCACTTCCGGTCAAGACTACCGAGGGTCACCGCCCGAGCTTCTGGATGCTTGCTAACCGTTATGCTCCCGATGTCTACCCTGGACTGATTCTCCGCGAATTGTCGCGCGTCGGCGCTCTGGAGAAATTGCAGGACGGGAGGGTTCGCGCCCGGATGCGACGCTACAGATCCAGGAACCCCAGCAAGAGGGTTCTGAGCGAAATACGGCTACCGGCGGAAACGCGGTCTTCATAGCCTTACCGCCGCCCTTCCTTCGCTTTCGACGACCGCGTGCAGCGTCTCCAGTACGAGGCTCGTCATCGTGACGCCTCGCTGCGCCGCGACGATGCGCAGGCGCCGCCGCAGCCCCAGGGGCAAGGCAGTCAGAAGCTCGCCGGCCAGGAATAACTCGACCATCCCTGGAAAAGTCCCTGCCAGCTCCTGTCGCGCAGCTCTGCCGAGCATTTCCAGGCAGCGCTCGTATAGCTCGCCTGTCTCGTCGAACCGATAACCCTGCGCGCGCGCCGCAGGCCGCGAATGAAGCGCCTGCGGGGGACGGGATTCATCCGCCACGAAGCGGGTCGCGTGATTGTGCTTTCTTGCAGCGGGCATTGCGTACGCGCCGCAGGGCGCCCCGGCTGGTTCCTGTGTAAAATTTAAGTCTCTTGTGGTAATATTTCTTACCACAGAACAGAGCGGCAGAGCAAGATCCCTCGTGACCCACAAACCAGGCGCTGACAGGCAGGTGCTGCACGAGGCTCGGGGTACGCTGCGGGGCGGTTGGTGAGCGAGTCCCTCAGGGCGGCTACCCACGCCGCGATTCTCAGGATCCTCGCTCCCCTCGTGAGACTGCTGCTCGTGGTCGGGATCGGAGTCGGTGATTTCATGTCGATCGTCAAGGTGGCGTACGTGCGCGCCGCACGGGACGAGGGCCGGGAGAAGCGCGGCGAACTGCGTCCAAACGCCTCGCGGATCGCGGTCGTGACGGGCCTGACGCGTGCCGAGGTTGCCGCGATGCTCGCCGCCGATAGCGACGAGCGACGCACGAGCGACCGCGGCCGGCATCGCGCAGAGCGGGTCCTCTCGGGGTGGTGGAACGATCCGGATTTTCAGTCACCCAGGGGGGAGCCTGCCGTGCTGCCCGTTTCCGGTTCCCGGCGCTCGTTCAAGGAGCTCGTCAAACGCTACAGCAACGAACCGCGCGTCACGCCGATTCTGAACGAGCTTCTGCGGGTGAACGCGGTGAAGCAGCTTCCCGATGGGACCCTCAAGGCGCTCAGCCGCAACTACGCGACGGTTCGCTGGAATCCGGACGGGATCGCGAGCTTAGGTGAGCAGCTCGCCGAACACTGCGGGACGCTCCTTCACAATCTCGAGCACCCCGGGCAGCCGCGCCTGGTGAGACGAATCGTCAATGCCCAGTTGGACCCCCTGTATCGGCCGATGCTCGTTCGCGACATCCAGGAGCAGCTCGAGGCGGCCGCGGAGTCGATCGACGATGCTTTGAACGATCGGCGGGCCACGGTCACGCCCCTGCGAGGCGGGCGCGAGGCCGTACGGCTCGGGGTCGCGATGTACATATTCGAGGAGCCGGTGGTCCTTGAACCGGCCGCTCCGGCTGCTCGAGGCGGCCGATGAAAGTCGCGCCTCGGAAAGGAGGTCGTCGCCCGTCCGGGAGAGGCATCGGGTATTCGCGGGAGTTCCTTGAGCGTCTTGCGCATGTCCTAACCGACGCGGGTCATTCTCCTCGCAAGCTTGCTCGCGAGTTTCGCGAGATCTGTCAGAGCCTGCCTGAACCGGCCCGGAAGTGGAACCCGGCCGAGGTCAACTACCTCACGGTTCTCTCACACGTGATCACCTGCTGGTATCACGACCCGCAATTCCTCGATGACAAAGGTGACCCGGTCGCGCTGCCCGTAAGGTCACGAGGTCCTTGTCTCTTGTCCCTCATCGCGCGCGCGCTCCCGGACGAGGATCCTGCTGCGGTGATGGATTCGTTGGTCCGAATGCGGGGCATTCGTCGGCAAGGAAGTCTGTATCTGCCCACGGACCGCCTAGTGTTCTACCAGCGGCAGAGCGCGCGCTTGCTCGGGCTCATGTCGCTGCTTGCGCATCTGCGAACGGTCGAGTGCAACCTCTCGCAGATGGCTTCCAACAGTCGGATCGTCGAGCGTACGACAGTAATCCCGCGTTTCCCCGTGCTTGCCCTGCCGATGTTCCATCGTTGGCTGAAGGCATTCGCGTTGAAGTTCCTCTTGGATGTAGAGGGCAACATGAGACGTCGCGAGTCGGAGCGGCCAGGGCAGAGCATCCGCTTGGGCGTGGGCGTGTTCGCGTTCGAGGACCCCATGACGACAGGTCGGTCCGCAGGCAGCAAGCCAGTTCTAAAGGAAGTACGCCGCCGCGGCCGCACGCGAGGTCGATGACGAGGCTTTCGCTCGTCTCTCCTACAAAATAAAAACCCCGCGGCATGTTCGTGCCGCGGGGTTTCAAAGGGTCTCAACTAGAGCCGTCGGGAGCCGCGCTGTTGCGCGCTAAACCTAGTCCCGCCCATCCCACTACCCATACCGCGGAAGCCGAGCGACCCGCCCAGGCCACGAGCCAATGGTGAGCGCACC